>JAUIMA010000325.1 GCA_030432675.1 Candidatus Hydrogenedentota bacterium
CTTCATTGGGTGCTTCCTTCCGCACTCCTCCTTTGCCTCACGATTTCATTACCTTCCTGGTCTCAGGAGGCCAATTCGGCGGAGGGTGCAACCGTGGAGGAGGCGACCATCTATCTCGCGCCCCTGGAGGCCCTGCGCACCGAGAAAGAGCAGTATGTCGACATGTTGGAATCCATGGGGGACCGTGAGGTTGTGCGCATCGGCGTCTTGCTCAATATTCTCCGGTCTGGCAACGCAGAGACCCCGGAGCAGGCCACCGCGTACCAGATTGAAATGAAGGAATGCCTGCGGAAGCTGACCTGGCTCTGCGAATCCGGTCTGCGAAACTTTGCCGAGGATGCGCGGGTACGCAATTTTCGGGGAAACATCCTCTATGACAACTTCGGGAAGCAAGTGGAAGGCGTGAAAGAGTGGCACACCGCCATTTCCCTGGATAGCAGCTATAGCCAACCCTACAACAATCTGGGGATGCACTATTTCCACGTGGGACGCTACCCCCTGGGGTTTCAGAACATGGATCGGGCGCTGGATCTGGAACCCAAGAATCCTGATTTCCTTTTCAATATGGCCCAGAATTACCTGATATTCGGTCCAGAAGTGGAAAAGCAGCGGGGTTGGTCCAAGAAGAAAGTTTACAAAGAAGCGATGAAGTTGTCCCATCGGGCAGTGAAAGAGGCCCCCGATGATTATCAGCTGTTGGAAGACTATGCGGTAAACTTTCTCGCTGCGGAGAATTTCGGGGTCAAAGCCGATTGGAAAGATGCGGCCAAGGCGTGGCAGGCCGCACGTGAGCACGCGCCGAACCAGATCAAGTTGTTCTACACCTGGCTGAATGAGGGCCGGGTCTGGAAACGGGCAGAACGGGAAAAGGAAGCCCTGAACTGTTTCAAAGAAGCTCAGAAGGTATTGCCGGACAACGAATTGATACAGCGCCTTATTGATGAATTGGATGCCGATGCGTAGTGGTCGTCGTTTCTTGTTGATGAAATTTCAGCGCGCCGCGTGGCTCGGGGAGCGGTCGGCCTGATGTGGGAGCATGTTCGCACGGTCTTTCTCGGGAAGACAGCGGGAAACATTGCCGTCGGGTTACTGCTCGTCGGTGCCGTCTATCTATTTGGATTTCGTGAGGCACGATTCTTTCGGATTCCTTCCACTTCTATGGAGCCGACTCTTCGCCCTGTGGACCAGATAATGACCATGGCGGAGGCTTCGTATGATCGGGGCGAAATCGTTGTGCTCCGTGAACCGGATGGTTCGGGGGATTATTTCGTCAAACGGATCGTGGGTGTGGAGGGCGATGAAGTGGCCGTATTTCGCGGAGCGCTACACATCAACGGTGAATATGCCTCAGAGCCCTATATTGCCGAACCCATGCACTATGAAATGCCTCAGCCCGTATTGGTGCCCGACGATCATGTCTTCGTGTTGGGTGATAATCGAAACAACAGTACCGACAGCCATAACGCCGGGGAAACCTTCCCGACTTCTCTGATAGTCGGGCGGGTACGTTATATCTATTTCCCCTATGAACGATTGGGCAACGTCGGTTCCTATCCCCTCACCAACCATCTCGGTCAATAGGTGAACTTGGTTTCAATCCCGCTCAATCGGGTACAATGGAGCGGTGACGAGGTGGTGTGTAGCGGTCACCTCATGCCCCAGTATACTCGTCCGAAATTCAATCGAGGGGCCGAAACCATTAGAGAATTTCATGAGCCGATTCAGTTTTAACGCGGACCCCGCAGGTTTTGGGAGTCCTCGAGTTACTTGGGCCGTCCAACGGCTCATCCTCGCCAATATAATCATCTTTGCGATTCAGTTGCTTGCTGATCCCATAATGATCATGGTGGGTATGGTATCCAGTGTGCAGGGTGGCAGTCTGGACACGTGGTTTGGGTTTCACCCGGGGCGTTTCCTTCAGGGATGGGTCTGGGGCCCCTTTTCCTATCAATTTCTTCACTCGGGCCTGCTCCATCTTTTCTTCAATATGCTCTGGCTCTACTTTTTCGGGCCGGATGTGGAACGGGTCCTTGGAACCCGCTCCTTTTTTCGCTTTTACATCATCTGCGGGGCGGGTGCCGTCCTTGCCACGGTGATACCCTTCGCGCTAACCGGTAAGGCGCCGGTGGTGGTGGGGGCGAGCGGCGCGGTAATGGCCGTGCTGGTGGCCTATGCGATGGTCGAGCCAGATCGCCAGTTTTTCCTCTTTCCCATCCCATTCCCGGTCAATGCCCGGGCCCTGGTCATTATTGCGTTTGTGGTGAATATCATCTACAGCCGTACCGCACCCTCGATTTCCTGGGAAACCCATCTCGGGGGGATGGCCATGGGTTTTCTCTACATGAAAGCCTTGCCGCTCCTGGTGAATTTTCAGCGAACACATCGCCGAAGAGAGTCTAAGAAGCCGAAAAAAGATGACAAGGTTGGGGAAGCCGTGGATAATATATTCAAGTTTGATGACCGTAAAAAACACTGAGTTTTCTGTTATGGAACCCCACCACGGTTCCCCGCGTATCCAACCAAACTGCTGAAGTGAATCCTGCCATGCTTGGTCCACGAGAACTGATGTTCCTCGCCATAATCATTATTGTCCTGAGCGCCACCGGCCTGTGGCCCGTAATTATCCGTGGGCTGCGAGAGCTCCGGGGCGAACGTTTTGATGATGAGCCCAGCCAGACGACCAGCGATCTGGATATGTGTTACCGCATGCTGGGGATTTCTCCCTCCGCTCAGTGGGAAGAAATTGAGCGGGCTTATCGTAAGAAGGCCAAGCTGCATCACCCCGATGTGGGGGGGGACGGGGACACCATGCGCGCGCTCAATGAGGCCTACAGCCGTATCAAAAAGCTGCGCAAGCGCAACTGACTTTCCGGTCGATAGGGCCGACTTGATTCGGACTCTGTCTGTGCGCCAGTCTATCTCTTGGCGATTCGTTTTTGTTTCGCTAAAGTTCAACGGAAATACGAACGGAGAGGCAAGGCGTATGGTATTCATCAGAAAGTTTGTGTGGGCAATGGTCCTGATATCCTTGGGGAGCATCCCTGTTGCTGCGGCCGGCGTCACCTACAAGGGCACCGAAGGTCCGGGACTCGGAAAGCACATTGTATTCGTCACGGGTGATGAGGAATACCGCTCGGAAGAGGGGATGCCCCAGTTGGCGAAGATCCTCGCGGTGCACCATGGTTTTACCTGCACCGTATTGTTTTCCATCAACCGGGAGACGGGCGAAATTGATCCCGAGACCCTGGACAATATCCCGGGTTTGGAAGTCCTGGAAGACGCGGACCTGATGGTCCTGTTCACCCGATTTCGCGAGCTTCCTGATGAACAGATGAAGCATATCGTCGATTTCGCGAACGCCGGAAAGCCCATGATCGCATTGCGGACGGCGACCCATCCCTTCAACTACATCAAGAACCCCGACAGCCCCTACGCGAAGTACACGTGGAACAACCCAACCGCCGAGCACAAAGGGGGCTTTGGTCGCCAGATTCTCGGGGAGACCTGGGTAAATCACTACGGACACCATGGCGTCGAGAGCACGCGGGGTGAGATCGTGCCTGAAGCTAAAGATCACCCGATCGTACAAGGCTGTGAGGACATCTGGGGCGGTACGGACGTCTATGGCATTACCACCCTCACCGGTGACAGCCAGCCCCTGATACAGGGAATTGTGCTCACGGGAATGAAGCCCGATGACCCGCCCCATGCGGAGAAGACGGTGAAGCATCCCATTGCCTGGATCAAGACCTACACCGGGGAATCGGGCAAGGCGAGCCGTATTTTTACCACGACCATGGGCTCTTCCCAGGATTTGCTTAGCGAGGGACTGCGCAGGCTGTTGGTCAACGCGGCTTACTGGGGGGTGGGGATGGAAGACCAGATTCCGGCACGATCCAATGTGGTGATAGTGGGAGACTACAAGCCCACACCCTTCGGATTCAGCAAGCACACCCGGGGTCTAAAACCTGCCGATCATGCGCTGAATTGAAGCTCAACCTGAATTCCCATGCTTAAAAAATTATGGCACGTACGTTAGACGACGTACGTGCCATTTGAGTATATAACCCCCTTACGGTCTTGTGACCGAGAAGCGGGTGGATTGAATCTCTATTTCTTCATACGGCGACGAATGGCTGCGCCCAGGAGTCCCATGCCAAAGAGTGCAGCTGTGGCGGGTTCGGGGACGGGGTTGGTCGTCTGCTCGATTCCCGCATAGCGGACACTTTCTTGGGAGAAATTGTAAAACCCAAAGCTGCCATTCTCAAAGCTGCCGTTAATGTTCAGCTCTTCCACACCGTCCACGAAGACTTGGATGTTGTTCGAATTGAACACCAGGTCGAAGGAGTAGGTGGTGTTGTCAGCCCATCCGGTGCTTCCGAGCGTCGCGCCGCGTTGCAGTTCATTGACGACGCCAGTGTGTCCCCAGAAGTCATCAAAGTTTGCGGCACCGGTCACATGGGATATCGCCAGACCAGCTGAGGACGGGACCGAAGAGAAGGTCTGTGACGTCTGTTTCCAGTCGATGAGAATGTAGTTGGCCGTGGCACTTGTCACTTCACCCGTATCGAAACCCAGCACGAAACCGATGAAATCGTTGTCTGAGCCCGTTTCCACAGTGATTTCACCGGAGAGGGAGAAGCCCTGGCTGTCTACGCCATTGTGGAACACGGTGGGTAGGTTCGTATTGACGGTCTGGAACACGGAGTTGTTGTCGGGCGCAAGATTCCACGTGCCACTGCCTTCCGCCTGCCATGACGATAGATCCACTGGGGCGGCCGAGCCCGTGCTGGCGAAAAGCCCCGCGACTCCCAGGGCGGTGGTGTACAGTAATGCCTTCTTCATTCATCTCTCCTCGTTGATTGTTGGGTGTGCTACGTTCCCAGGTTTGAAGGTTCACTCGGTAAAAACCTATACAAGAAGGGAGCAAGAATTGTGCCGAGGGGCGGGTGGAGTCCTGGAGGGGTATGAAGCCGCATTTATTGCATATTTCAGTCCGGGAACGACCGAGAATCGGACGGGGACAAGGTGGCAGGAAAGTGGGGGTGGTCAGTGTTGACAAGGATTTGTTGTTCACCTTGCCGGTCATCGTGAGGATGATTGTTCAAGGTTGAATAATCCGATAGGGAAGGCGTCTTGTCGGCGAAGAAACTTTTGTGCATGCTTCATGGATAGATAAGAGCGTAACATCGTTGTGTGACCGGGGTATTACTATCAGGCACGGGTGCCTGAGCAAGATAGGAAAGTATGTTTGAATCTATTTCAGATTCCACCCAATCCGCCGTAGATATGGCTTTGCGGATTCTGGGTGAGGGTATACGGCGCATGGCGAGTCTATTGGAAAACGAATAGGACCGGCGGTGCGATGGCTATGCCAGTTGCTTCAGCCGTCGCTCCATTTCGCGCATGGGCATCAGGTCACCCTTCCGCCCGGCCACCTCGATACCCTTTTCATAGGCACTGCGGGCTGCTTCGGAACGGCCCAGCACCTCGTGACACTTTCCCAAATTCAGATACGCCGCCGAAAAGTCCTTCTGAACCCGGGTCGCTGTTTCCAGATAGGGAATGGCGTCGGCATGGCGTTCCAGCTGGATGTAGGCCTGTCCGAGCCCCATGGTGGCCACGGGATCGTCGGGATCGATGTCCAATACTTCCAGAAACATGCCGATGCGGCTCTCGGCTTCGGCCTTGATGCGTTCCCGTTCCTGACGTGCCGCTTTTTCCGCCTGACGGGCGTCCAATTGCTGCTTGAATTCCAACTGGTTGGCGAGGGCCTTTTCGTCTTCCGCTTCCTGAATCATGCCCTGACTCATGTAGAAGACGGAAAGGTTGGTATGGGCCATGACGCAGTTGGGATTAAGTGCTGCCAGTTTCTTCATGAACAAGATCGCTTCGTCAACCCGGTGATGACGGTGGAGGATGACTCCCAACGCTTCGTAGGCATCTTCAAAGTTGGGTGCGAGGACCAGGGATTCCATCAGGAGTTCGATGGCCGTGTCCTTTTCGTCGTCATAATCTGCCTCAAAGTGGCCCAACGCTTCGTTGTAAAACCGCTCGGCGTTTTCACGGCGCGTCGCGGCTTCCCAGGCAGGAAAGTGCTTGAGGGTGGCTCCGACCACGTGCTCCGACGATGCCGGGCGTAGCGAGTAGCTCGTGCCCGAAACCCGGTGGTCACGGTCCATATAGGCCCATGCCAGCCAGTGGGACAGGGTGGGGGCGTATCCAATGCGGACCAGCGTACCCACCCGCTTCTCGCCTTCATGCAAGGCATCGCCATCCTGAGGCAGGGGCGAGCCATCATCGGGGAGCAGCAGGGCCACGAGTTGCTGTTTGGGGGTGCCGTAGGCCTTGAGCCGTGCAACCACTTCCTGTCCCAGATAGCATCCTTTCTCGTAGCTGATGGCGGACTGGGCGAGGGGGGTCTCCACGACGATGCGGGTTTCATCGATGCCCTGGCCCCATCGGGGCAAACCGGACTCCAGCTGGAGGGTGGCACGGGCCTCGCTGCCAATGAGTTCCACGGCAAAGTCGACGCCCACGTCTTCCAGCTTCTCGAAGAGCGTCTGCGCTTCGCCGGGTCCGGGCAGCAGGAGGAAACCATCTTCTCCCGATTCACCCTGGCGAAAAAGCAGGACATCGTGGTCCAGGAGACGAATGGGACTGAAGGCATAGTCCTGGGTGGGGAGCTGGTGGGCAGCCTCCAGGGGGTCACCGTGTTGATTGGCGAGGAGAACAGCCGCGCGGGGTCCTTCCAGCAGTATCTGGGGGCTGTCCTTACCCACCTCTTCCACCGTCACGTCTTCCATGATCAGATGGGATTCCACGCGGGCCAGCAGAGCCGGGAGTTGGGCTTTTTCAATAATGGCCCAGTATTCATCTTCCCAACGATGAAGGCTGAAATAGGCCTGCACCCGCCCCTGCCGGTCGAGGATAGCCTGAAGATTTCCGTGGCCGGAAGTTAAGGCCTTCACCTCGTTGGTCGTTTGGGTGTGGAGCCAAGTACCGGCGTCGTTGCCGGAAAATTGGAGGACCGTATAGTCCTCCCGCATCCAAAGGCCGACGTTCTCACGAACGGCCTTCATTTCTCGTAATACAGCCATGAAGTAAAACCTGGGGGACGTCAGGCAGTGCCTGGGAAATAGAGTAGGGACCTGTTTTGCTTCAGGGGAATCTCAGGGGGTGGGATTCCGGGGCCTTCAGACCGAGAAAGACTCGCCGCAACCGCAGGTCGTGGTGGCGTTGGGGTTTTGGAACACGAAGCCTTTGCCCTGAAG
>JAUIMA010000326.1 GCA_030432675.1 Candidatus Hydrogenedentota bacterium
ACAGGGGGCGAGGGCGGCCTGGAGGTCGGGCGCGTCGTACCACGCGAACATGCCGGGCACCACGTGGTGGAGTCCGTCGGCGTAGGCGCCCAGCGCAATGGAACGTTCCCGCCAGTTGCAGCAGAAGTCGTTGTGGATGACGGCGTGGACCCGGTCGGGGTAGAGCATGCCGAGGGCGTCGGCGGGGTCGGAGCCGAGGGAGTGTCCGCACACGGCGAAGCGCTTCGTGTCGACATAGGGCTGCTCGGTGAGCCATTCGAGGATGTGGGCCTTTTGCGACACGGAAATACCGAGATAGTTCCGACCGCACGAGATGGCGCAGTTGGAAAACTCGATGAAATTGCGGAAGGGGCTGGCCGTTTCGCATCGGGACGGGTTGTCGACGGCGCAGGCCACATAGCCCTGCTGGACGAAGTACAGGGCCTGGCGGTTGTCGCGCCACTTCCACTCCGTGCCCTTCTTGGGTTTCTTGCCGTCCAATTCGGGTTCACCGGCCAGGGCTTCCTTGCTGTGGCCCGAGCCGGGAAAGCACATGACTGTCGGCGCAGGAGATTGGGCACTCACCCCTTCGGGTACGAGCAGTAAAAAGGGCACCACGCAATAGGGCTCGGGGTAGGCTTCCCAGCGTTGGAGACTGTAGCCTTCCCGGGCCTCGGTCCAGATGTGTTTCGGCGCGGGTGTTTCGCCCACTTCCGGCAGGGCCAGAAGCTCGGTCATCTTGCTGCGAATGGAGGCCTGCCACGCGGGAAAGTCCGCCGCGTCCATGGTGGGGTCAAAGGCGAGTTTGGGCGGGTTGGCCTTCATGTAGGCCTGGATGAATCCCGGTCCGTCGATGGAGCGGCCGTCTTCCCGGTTGCTCTTCAGCGGTGATAGGGGCGCAGGCGTATCGGTCGGAGGCTCGGGCGTCGCGGCGGCTGGGGGGGCAGGCGCGGCACCGGCGGTGTTCAATGCGGAGGTGCTGGCCAATCCAGAGCCGAGTAGGCCGAGGAAACTTCTGCGCTTGATGGATTTCATGGGGGTACTTCTCCGTTAGTTCCGATACTGCTTGTGACAGGGCGTGCACGAGGCCGCAAGTGTCTTGAGATGGGCGTTGGCCCTTGATAGTTTCTTATTTCGGAGGGCCTCTTCAAGCCCCCGTGCCTGGGCGATGGCCTCCCTCATGGCCTTTCCAAAGGCGTCATCGTAGCTGTCGCCCTGGGTTCGGGCCGATTCCTGGAGTCCCTCGCGGACCAGCAGGGCCTGCTGCTCGGGCACCACATCGGGGTGCTCCGGGGAAACCTGCCAACCGGTCTGGCGGAGTGCCTTAAGTTCGTCGAAGGCCCGGTCGAGACTGGCCATGGCCACGGCGAGGGAACTACTGGTGGCGACTTCCTGCAATTCGGGGAGTGCCACGCCGGCGTCGGGCACCTGGTAGGCCGCCACATCGCGCCAGAGTCCCGCGTAGTTGGGGCTCGTACCCGCCTGTTTCAGCAAGGCGGTACCTTCTTCGTTCGAGAGGAGTCCGGCGGCGATGGCCGTAATGGCGGCCGCAGCAGGACCGCGGTGGACGCCGTGGTGACAGTGGATGTAGAGAGGGCCTTCGGCATCCTTCGCCAGCCGGGCAAAGGTATGGCCCGCCTCCTCGTCGATTCCGTCATAGCCAATGGGGATGTGCACATAGCGTAGGCGGTGTTGCTTCGCCAGGGCCACGTTGGGCTGGATGCCATCCACACTGACGACCGTTTTGATGCCCAACTCCGCGAGGCGTGCAAAGGCCGCCTCCCCGTCGGGCTCCGCGCCGGAATAGAGGCCCGGCGCTATCTGAATAAGCTGGTGGAGGGTTTTATCTTCAATTTTTGTGGGGGTGTCTCCCTGTCCACGAAAAGCCACGAGGATGGCGATGAAGAACGCCCCTTTCCAGAAAAGGCCCTGAAAGACGAATTGCCTGTTGGTCTGCACCCCGATATCTCCTTCTGCCGCCGGTCCGTTGTCTACCCCCAAGAGCATAAAAGGCGCACGGCGCGAATGCAAGGGGCCCGTGGCACCCGAAGTCGCTGTGGTACTTTCTGGCTATGGCACGAAGCGCTACGAGAATCAGATAGTGGATTGATTCAAGCAGATGGGTCGTTATTACGGCAACCTGAAATACGTAAGTTACTGAGGATTACTCCCCTCCTGGGAGGGGAATTCATTGTCAATTTCCCCACAGGTTCAAGCAAACTTAAATGTCCGGAATTCTAATTCACACCACGGGTTCCCTTAAATGACGCGCCACACCGGCCGTCCCCCCTAGCGCACTGTGGCCAACGGAATCTCTACCCGGTCACCCGGCCCCACGTTAATTATCCACGCATCCTCACCGGGCACAAAGGGGGTGTCGCTTTGCGGCGTCGTGAAGGTCACCGTTCCGCCTGCGAGGGCCTGGATTGGAAACATCGCCGTGTATTTTGTGTCGGTGACATAGGTGCCGTCATACACAGGCGCAAAGGCCAGGCCCGTGGCGGTGGTAAAGCCCGTGTCGTCCAGTTTGCCAACCATTACCCGGCCCACGTGGAGATCATCCTCTACGGTAATGACCAGGCCATCGTCCACGGTTTCTACTGCGGCGATGGGATGGGTGGTGCGGCGAATGGCATTCTGGAAGTGGATGTAGCGCCCGATGAGCTGGTCGGCTTCGACCGCCGTAGATACACCCGTGATATGGATGCGGCCCGTGGCGGGTTCGACGCGCGCCACTGTCCCCGTGACCGGCGCAATCAGCGCGCTGCGATCCTCGCCGTGGCGCAGAAAGGTGCCGCCCGTGCTCCATCGGTGTATTTCCTTGCCCCCGTGAAAGCGAAGGAGGGCAAAGGCCGCATCCGTCTCGACCGGCGGGGTTGCCACCGTCATGGGAGCGCCTCCGTGGTTGATGAGGATGACGTCCGTCCATTCGCCCTTTTCGGGAAAGGACCACTGTACGCGAAGGGCCTGTCCGTTCCCCGACGAGAGGGGCAGGCGTTCCTGTCCGGTAATCCAGGGGCTGGTGGTGAAGGGCTCAAGGACGCTGAGGAAGTGGGACGTATCCGCAACATCGGTATTCCGGGCAATGAGATAATCCACGAGCTCTTTCTGTTTTACCGGCGAGACCTGGGCCTGGGTGTGAAACACCGTGTCCGACTCGCTGATGAGATGGATGCGGAGTCCCGCCTCGGGGTTCTTCGCGTGTAGCCACTCGCCCGTCGCGGGTCCTTCTTCCAGGCGACGCACGTTTTGGAAGTGCTGGAATCCCGAGCCCTTGTAGTCGGCGTAGCTTCCCGTGAAGCCCTCGACGGCGATGCGTGGATCGTCGTAGATAAAGCCCAAGGGGACCTCCGGTCCGGCGAGGGTGCCCGGGGCGGGCTCTGACCAGGCCCCCGAGGCTGTCTGGAAGGTGCCCGGTGTGCCATGGAGGCTGTAATCGTGCTGACTTCCCCCGGCCACACTCATGTAATCAATTGCATAGGAATGGGTGGGGGTGGCATCAATAAGCATCATGCGCCGGCGGTATTCCGTGGTCTGGGGATAGGTGCGCGCCGCATCAATATCGAGGACTCGAACGTAGTCTGCATCGACGAATCGATGAACCGTCCCGGGCTTGTTGCTGCGTTGGCGGGTGGCGTCGACGGTAACGGTGTTGTGACTGATGGTGTTCTTGCTCCACGTGAAGATACCGGGCACGTAGGCGTTCATGAAATCAGGATAACCGAGATCGGGCATCAACACTTCACTGTGGGCGAAGAGGGAGAAGTGGAGGCGATCATAGTGACCGTGACCGCCCTTGTAGCCATAGTAGAGGGAAAGGGAAATGGTGTCGGCGGGATTGTTGAGGATGGCCATGCCATAGCCATCCAAGAGACGAGAGCGCTGCGCCGGTGCGGTAGACTCAGTGGGCTCAACGACGGGTGTGAAGAGGCCCTCGAAATCGCGAATTCCTTTTTCTCCGGTTGCGCCGAAGGAGGTGAGCTGATCACGGTAACGGGGATCGCCATAGGCCCGCCAGGCGCTCTGGTAGACGAAAGGGTTGGTCCCGATACGCCCGCCGCGGTAGGAGCCGCTATCGCCCAGTGCCGGGGTAAACTCGTTCGCATTCACAATGTCGAGTACGCCATCGTAGAGTTTGCGCATCTTGGGCAGATCGTAGACTTCATAACCTGCACGCTTCAGGGCTTCGGCCACAATCGTGATATTGACCACCCAGGAAAAATTGTAGCCGGGAGACGTCTCATAGGGCGGTCCATCGCGGTAGACGAGGTTATAAAGTGCATAATTCAGGCCGGTCATGCTGTCGATGGATTGGCCTTCCTCCAGCAAGCCATCGAACCACTCCTTTTGATTGCCATATTGGCGGGCCAATCCGGCGTAGACCAGGGCCTTCTGGTGCATGCCGAAGTTGCCCCGAACTTTGCCCGAGAAATAGGCGTCGATGCCTTCTTCCAGGAGGTTGGCCTCAATATTTGCGCGAACCGCTTCGCTCGTTTTTCCGGGTATGGAATCGTCGGTGATAGCCTCCCAGACATAATCATAGGCCTCGGCACAGCCCGTAAGGGTGCCAGTTTCCCAGATGTGATTGACGATTTTCCCTTCGTAGCGCCCACCGTTGGCCGCTTGCAGGGCGCCATAACGGGATTGGGGGTGGTAGTCCATGTTGGGGTAGACTTCCGCGATCCGGTCCAACATGACGATGGCCTTATGGGCATATTGTTGGTCGCCCGTGAGGAGATAGGCCCGGCTGAGATAATGGAGCGCCGGCAGAAGGTGGTTTTGCCATGTCCAGTGGTTTGCGTAGGCTACGAACCAATTGCGCTCTCCATCGGGGCCCACCCAGCCCCAGCCGTCATCGGCGAAGTCGCCTGTGAGAAGGGTTTTGTCATTGAGTCCATCGGCGTAGTAGGCCCCGTAGTCGTTGCTGGGATAGACACTGCCATCCACAGGACATTTCACCTTGAAGGGGATTTTGGGGTCGATAATCCAGGGATAGGTGCCGCCTTTTTCATAGATCTCCTGGCCACATTGGGGGCAGCCGGAGGTGCCGACGTTGAAGGCGCGGGGGACATCGGCGGAGGTGAGAATCGCGCGGAGCGCGTCGTCCTCCCAGGCAAGCCAGACGTCCGCGCGGGAAGTGATCTTGTCGGCAATCGCCTGGGCCGTCGGATACTTCGCCATGTTTTCCCGGGCAACCGCAATTTCCGCATCGGTGCGGAGCATGCGTTGGGTCTTCAGGGGGAATTGGGGCTCACGGACCTTCGGAGGCAGCAACTCGGCGCGGGCAGGAAGGGCAAGCAGGGTGCTCAGACAGGCAAGGAGGGTAAGGCGAAAGAACATGGAGGTACTCCGTTGAATTGCAGCATGATCACGAGGCCCATCGACGGCCCCGGTGAAACAGCATACACGGCAGAAGGGTCTCAGGTGAAATACAACGAATTCACTTCTGTGAGCGCCCGTGTGCGTGCGCGCCGGGTGTGGTGCATTCTTGCGACCGCGTGGAAAATCGCTCTTCCGTCACAGGTTTTGTGGCAACGGGATTGGATGTTCCGCCAGCTCCAGCAAGGCATAGAGGAGGAAACCCACGCCATCCGTCGATTCGTAATAGGGCTTGGCGGGGTGACCTTTGACCCAGCCATCGTCCACGAGCTTGTCGATGGCTTCTGCAGCTAAGGCCTGGGCCAACGCGAGATCCGCGTCGTCTTGGGTGGCGCGATGGAGGCGCACGAAGAAAGAAATGGCCCGGCCGTAGTTTTCCGCATAGGTGCCGCCGAGGGCCTGGGAACCCGGCATGGCCGCTTCCAGTTCGTTGGCCCAGCGCCGTCCGTCCCTGACGGGTAAGGCGCCGCGAATATTCCGGCCCCAATTGCGCGCGCTCTGGAGGGCGTCCGCATCGCCGGTGACTTCCCAGGCGTAAATACTCGACTGGGCGGCGAGGAGGGGGAACTCATAAGAGAACATGACCGTCCGCCAGATGTCGATGTAGCCCGTGGGCTTCCACACATCATAGCCGTCGCCTTTCTCCTGGCTCATGACGGGCGTGCCGTCCAGGGCGAGCATGGCCCTCCATTGTCCGGCCTCGTCATCCCATCCGTATTTCAGATAGGCCTTGAGATAGGCCAGGGCGCAGTCCTTAAACCACGGGTCGCCGCTTACTTCGTAGCTCTGGAGGAGGAGGGCCACATAGGGGCCGGTGATGGTGGTGAAGGCGTGGTGGGCGTCGTAGCGGTCGCCCGTGCTCGGCGCGTCGGGGGGGAGGTTGGTGTTCGTGTTGCGGGCGTTCCAGTGGCGATTGGCGACGGTCTTGGCCCGCTCCAGATAAATGGGGTCTTTGGTCTGGCCATAGAGGAAGGCATTCTGCAAGACCAATTCGCCGCCCATAAAGGCAAAGTCACAGCCCACGCTCTTGTCGTCGTGGCGATTGAAAAGGCCCGTGGTGGTGTCGACCATATGCCATTCCCAGGAGAGGTCAATTTCCTTTTTCACCCGCTCCGGTGTGGCGGCGTACATGCGCGCCCAATTGGGAGTTGTGACCAGCGTCTCGTGAGGGCCTTGGCCGTCCTGGTCGCCGCCGGGGGCATCGGTGTAGGCATCGTAGTAGATGTGGGAACCCCAAGAGAGGAGTCCGTTTTCTTTTACGGAGCGCTCGAAAAACGCCTTGGTGTAGGCATCGGCCCCTTCCGCATAATGGGTTTTTCCGTGGCGCTCGGCGAGGGTATACATGGTGCGGAGGAGCGCCTGATCTTCCCATAGGTCGCTGCCCCCGGGGTTGCGCCGGTGCATGCGCCCTTCACTGCGAATCAGGGCGTCGTAGATCTCCGGTTCCCGGGGGGAAGTCTCTGTGCGAATGTCCACAACGCTCATGAAGAGGGGCGTCTTCGTGGGGCCGTAGGTGTCCAGTCCGTGTTCGAGAATATGGTCGATGCAGTCGGTGACCACCGCGCGCAAGTCTTCGGGAGCGGGCGGCGAGGCCGATGCGGTTGTGGCGAGAAGGGACGCGGACAATAGGGTAATGCGAAAGGAGATAAGTTTCATTGCTTTTCCTTTTCCTGAACTCGTTAGCATCCTATTTACGACGCGTCTCACGTGCCTTGCCGTCCCTTAAAACACGGGTACCGCCATATCCACCTGGGAGAGCTTCCCTTCGGGGAGCGTGGCGGCCAAATTGGGGAGGTCATACCAGGCCAGCGCATTGTGCACCGCGTTGACCAATTGTCCGGTGGCCCGGGTTTCGGCGACGACGGCTTCCCAACTG
>JAUIMA010000327.1 GCA_030432675.1 Candidatus Hydrogenedentota bacterium
CGGGGAGCGCTGCGATCACGGTGTCGTGTGGTGCGAGCTATGTCGAGCCCGGTGCGACGGCGCTCGACGACTGTGCCGATGATATTACGGGCAGTGTGGTTATCGGCGGCGACACGGTGGACGTGGATACGCCGGGTACCTACACGGTGACCTACAACGTTATGGACCCCTCGGGTAACGCGGCGACGGAACTCACGCGTACGGTGACGGTACAGGATACGACGGCTCCGGTGCTTACCCTGCTGGGCAATGCCGCCGTGATGGTGGCGTGTGGAGAGGCGTATAGCGATCCGGGCGCCATGGTGAGCGATACCTGTGACACCACGCTCGGAATCGACAGCATCGTGGTCGGGGGAGATGGGGTGGATACGGAATTACCCGGTACGTACACCATCACCTACGACGTTACAGATGCGTCAGGAAATGCGGCCGCACAGGTGACCCGTACGGTTACCGTTGCGGAGTGTGCAGGCGAAGGTGAAGGTGAAGGTGAAGGCGAAGGCGAAGGCGAAGGTGAAGGTGAAGGTGAAGGTGAAGGTGAACCCTGCCTTGATACCGACCTGGATTCGGAGGGGGATGGACTTACCGATTGTGAAGAATCCGAGGTGGGCACCGATCCGTTCAAGGTAGACACCGATGACGATGGAATGCCCGACGTCTATGAAGTGCGCTTTGGCCTGCGTCCCTTGGACCCAACGGACGCACTGGAAGACATGGACAATGATGCCACCTCAAACCTGGCAGAATACGTCGGGGTGTCGAATCCGCAAGATCCCCTCGATCCGCGGGTAGTCGTATGGGTTTCGCCGCTGGGAAGCAACACGGAGGGCGCGGGATCGCGTATGGCCCCATTCTTCACCATCGCCCGTGCTATCCAGGCCCTGGAGACCAAGGGCGCCGGTGCAGCCGGTGGCATCATGCTGGAGTCGGGCGTCTATAACGAAGACGTGGTCATGCCCGACGATGTGGTGCTTTCCGGAGCGCCCGATGCCGACGCAACCATCAGCGGCCAGGTCGTCGGTGCCCAGGGCGGTCGCCTTGAGAACGTGGAACTCGTCCCGGCAATGAAAGAAGATGTCTTGTTGGAAGTCAACGACGTGGCTATGGAGGTCCGTGACGTGACCTTCCGGGGCACCCCGGAAAGCCGGGAAGCCACGGGTATCGTGGTGAAAGGTGAAATGGCGGCGGATACGATCATTGAAGGGTGCCTTTTCCAGGATCTCTATATCGGCATCGAAATCTTTGACCGTGTGCCCATTATCCGCCTCTCGCGCTTCCGGGATGTGTTGTTTGCCGCTATCATAATACGAAGCACCGCAGTGATTGATACGGATCAGGACCTCAGTGTTGACGGCGATCCAAATCGTGGACTGAATGCCTTCGAGTTCGGCGGCGATGGCCCGATTCCGGTCCTGATGCCCCGGGCGATTATTAATGAGACCACCACGGAATTGCGGGCAGAGCGCAACGATTGGGGTACCGATGACATAGAGGAAATTGCCGCCCTGATTGAAGGGTCGGTCGATGTGGAGCCCATACAAGCCACGGCCTCGACGATCCTCGCGTCCACCCTCGTGTGCACCTTGTGGTCCTTCGATGAACAGGTACGTATCGAATCGGCAACCATTTCCCTGCCGGGCAGTGGGTACCGAGCCGTGACGGAAAACGTAGATGGCGTGTTCATCTATCCGGCAATTCTTGGCGGAAACTACGAACTGGCATGCCAGGCGGAGGGTTATGGCACCGCCACCGTCGAAGTGACGCTGGAGCCGGGAGAAATCAAGTCGATAACGATTCCCATGTCCGCTATGGCAGCGGGAGAGGGTGAAGGCGAAGGCGAAGGCGAAGGTGAAGGTGAGGGAGAGGGAGAGGGTGAGGGTGAAGGCGAAGGCGAAGAGATGAAAGAGCCCGGCATGACCTGTAGTCCGACCCAACCTGGCGCGGGTGGTCTGCTGGGTGACCTGGCGTTGTGGGGGATGGTGCTCGCCATCGGCCTCCTCTTCATGCTCCATGCATCCCCCCAGCGGCGGAGGCATTGACGCTGCTGCACGAGACGCATCGCAACAGCACGAGCTCGAATGTGAAATGGCGTATCATGGGGCTTTTTGTGAAAGGGATTGCGCTATGGTACCCTTAGTGGACGAGGGTTTGTGGCTGCGGCTCCCAGGAGCGTGTGGCGACCCTCACGGACTATGCAAGTACCGCAGGAGTGACACCTGTACGCATGAGCACGCCTTTTTTTCGCGAGGAGTTTCCGAGCACGTTCGAGGCCATGACCGAGACCTTGGATCGTGCGGTGGCCGCTTTGTTACGCGAGGGGTGGATTCAGACGGCCGACGAGCCGTGTACGCGATTGTGTCTGGAAGAAGCCCTGGTAAATGCTGTGCGCCACGGCAACGACAATGATGCGGAGCGTTCTGTTACCATCAGTCTGACCGACTGTGGCGAGTCTTGCACAATTCGTGTTTCCGATGAAGGCGATGGCTTCTCTGTAGATGAGGTGGCCTTTCCCGAGTTGGAGCAGATGGGGGGGCGGGGCATCTGTTTGATACGGCATTTCATGGAAGAAGTAGCGTTTGATTCGAGCGCGAATTGCCTGGAAATGTCATTTCGGCGCAAGGCAATGTAGGGAGAGGCGAGTCTGTCATCAATCACGCGAAGGTGTTATTCGCGCTAGACGTGAGTGAGCCGGTGTGATATGCGCCATAGAGCTCAGTTGGATTTGTCAGCTTAAGAGGAGATAGCGGCATGAGTGAAGCCAGCGACCAGATTCTCGACTTTTCCCAAGAGGGAGCGATAATCGTCGGGACGATTCGCACGTCGAGTGTATTAAGTGCCATCAACGTAGCCGAGTTTGGCAACGAAGTGGTGGCCTATGTGGAGTCCCGTCCGGGAGTTAATCTACTCCTCAACTTCGAGAATGTAGATTACCTCTCCAGCGCGGTGTTGACCGAGTTGTTGCGGGTCAACAAGGCCATCGAAGGGGTCAACGGAAAGTTGCGTCTGTGCAGCCTTTCCAAGGTGATTCTGGAAGTCTTTCAGATTACCAATCTCGACAAGATGTTCACCATATACCACGAAGATCGTGAGGGGGGCTTGCGTCGCTTTCAGCGGGCCCTCGATATTCAGGCCGAAGAGGCCGCCTGGAAAGAGCCCAGTTGATCGCTGGTGGCGCATAGCGCATCGAATACGTTGCTGGCTGGCCCGTGTGTAATTACAGGATCGCCCGACCCGTTTGAGGTGTCGGGCGATACTTTTTTCCTGGTCGGGTGCGGTTCCTTGCGGGCTTTCCCGGTCCCTTGCTATGATTTGCCCTCGCATGGGGCCAGTTGGGCGAGCGTGATTGATTCGGGGGGGCAGGTTGTAGAGGGAGAAGTGGGATGAAGATTGCTATTGTAGGCACGGGTTATCAGGGCCTCGTCGTGGGGACCTGTCTTGCGGAAACGGGTCATCAAGTGACCTGTCTGGAAGCCGACCCCGAGCGGCTCAGTGCCCTGCAGGCCGGCACGTTGCCTTTCCACGAGCCGGGCCTCGAAGAATTGCTCGTTCGCAATCTGGAGGAAGAGCGCCTGACCTTTTCCTCCAACGTGGCGCAAGTGATCGATGACTGCTTGAGCATTCTATTCTGTGTCAATCCCCCTGTGGACGAGGAGGGAAAGGTAGACACGCGCGAATTGCTGGAATTGGCTGCGACGGTTGCATCTTCGATGAACGGCTATCGGCTTTTTGTCAACAAAGGAGCCTGTCCACCCGGTACTGCTGCCGCGCTGGAATCCGTGTTTCGGGCGAACACCGATCAGCCCTTTGACGTCGTTGTGAATCCCGACTTTCTCAAGGCGGGTAAGGCAGTCGACGACTTCATGCACCCGGATCGCGTGGTCGTGGGCTGTGAAGATGTGCGGGTCCAGGAATTGATTCGAGAAATTTACAGCCCCTTTGTACGTACGGGGCGTCCAATTCTGTTTATGAATCAGGCAAGTGCCGAGATATCCAAATATGCGACCAATGTGATGCTGGCCTCCCGAATTTCGGTCATGAATCAGCTGGCCGATATCTGCACGGCGGTGGGCGCGGATATAGCCCGGGTGCGGGAAGGCCTTGCCTGCGATGAGCGTATCGGGAACACCTTTCTATTTCCCGGGCTCGGTTATGCTGGCTCCTATATGCCCGGCGATGTCGCTGCCTGTCAACGCTTTGGTGAAGAGCAGGGGGTGGATGTGGATCTGATTCGCGCCATACAAGGGGTGAACCAGCGGCGTCAAGATGGCTTCGAGCGCACGATTCGCGACCATTTTCAGGGTGCCCTTTCCGGCAAGGTGATTGGCTTTTGGGGTGCGACCTTCAAACCGCGAACCGATGATATCCGCGGCTCGGTGGCGGTGCGGCTCATTGATGCTTTCCTGGAGGAAGGCGCGATAATTCAAGTGCATGACCCCGTCGCAGGCCCGTCGCTGCGTCGTCGTTACGCTGATCGGGTGACCATTGCTGCCAAGCCCTATGATGCGACCAACGGGGCCCACGGACTGGTTATTACGACGGAGTGGAGCAACTACCATCGCCCGAACTTCGCACGCATGACCGAGGAGATGGCGGCACCGGTCATCTTCGACGGACGCAATTTGTATCAGCCCGACGTGCTGCAGAAAGAGGGCTTCACCTACTTCAGCATCGGGCGATAGGGGGTGTTGGTTGAGTACGGAGGGTTAAATGGCATTGGAATTGGAGCGAGACGAGAATTCACCAGCCCGTCTGATGGCGTTGATAGGGGCACCAGTGCTGGCCCTGCTGATGGGCGTCTTTCTCGATCTGGTCCCGGGACGTCCTGAGACAACCTATACGGCTGCCGTGGCCCTTTGGATGGCCCTCTGGTGGATGACGGGTGTGGTTCCCCTGGCGGTGACAGCCCTTCTGCCTCTTGTGCTCTTCCCCGCATTGGGTGTCATGTCGGCCAAATCGGTTCCGGGTTACTACGTTAACGACATCATCTTCTTGTTCTTAGGGGGATTCCTCGTGGCGCTGGCCATGCAGCATTGGAATCTGCATCGCCGTATCGCCTTACGTCTCCTGCTCTTCTTTGGCGGTAAACCCAGCCGCGTATTGCTGGGATTTATGACACCCACGTTTTTCCTTTCCATGTGGATTTCCAATACGGCGACCACCATGATGATGGTGCCCATCGCCTTGTCCGTTATTATACGACTGGAAGAGCAGGGGGAGCCCCTTGTTACACGGCGCTTTTCTTTGGGCCTTCTACTTGCCATCGCCTATAGCGCCAGTATTGGTGGCACGGCAACGCTGATTGGCACCCCACCCAACGCCTCCCTCGTGGCCATCGTAGAAAACACCTTCCCCGAGGCGCCGGATATCAGTTTTGCAGCATGGTTTGCCTTCGGACTTCCACTTTCCCTGGTACTTTTCGTCACCCTTTGGGTGGTCATTCGCTGGCGCTTTCTGGGGAAAGCGCGTGACGCTGTTTCGATTGATATGGACACGATCCGAAGCCAATATCAGTCCATGGGCCGGGTCACCTTCGAGCAGGCCGTGGTCTTCGTGGTATTCGTATCCATGGCGCTTCTGTGGCTTACCCGGAAGGGGATCGACATCGATACCTTCGCTGTGCCCGGCTGGTCGGCGCTCTTTCCGTACCCGGCGTACCTCCGCGATGGCACGGTGGCCATATCTATGGCCCTGCTGCTCTTTGCCCTGCCTTCCCGCACGGTCCCCGGCGGGCGCATCCTGAATTGGGAAATTGCACGGGGTGTGCCGTGGGACATTATCCTCCTCTTCGGGGGTGGTTTTGCCCTGGCCGGTGGATTCGCAGAGTCGGGACTGGCCATCTGGGCGGGCGAACAACTCTCCGGGCTGGGTGCTTTTTCGCCCGTCGTCCTGGTGGCGGGTATGTGTCTGGCCGTCTCGTTTCTGACGGAGTTGACGTCGAATGCGGCCACCACCGAAATGCTCTTGCCTATCATTGCGGCGCTCGGTGTCGCCATCGAGATTCATCCGCTGTTTCTCATGATTCCGGTGACCCTGTCCTGTTCGTTCGCGTTCATGTTGCCCGTCGCAACACCACCCAACGCCTTGATTTTCGGCACAAACCGTATCCGGGTCATGGATATGGTAAAAACGGGCTTCCTCTTTAATCTCATCGGTGTGGCACTGGTGACACTTTTCATGTTTACCTGGGGTCCAATAGTGTTTGATATTGACCTGAATCTAATGCCCGAGTGGGCCGTATGGCAGACGCCCGAGGCGACGGAGTGAGGATGGAAATCGAATCGCGCTATGTCGGCACCCGAAGCCAGCCCCTGACCGTGGCCCTGTCACCTCGCCAGACGATGAATTACGCGGCGGCCCTGGGGGACGGGAATCCCCACTACTTCGACGATACCCGGGCGGCGGGGATTTGTGCGCCTCCCATGCTTGCTGTCGCGCTGACCTGGCCCTTGTCGTCCCGTTTTGACGTATACTGGGGAGACTCCGATTTTCCCGTAGAGGCGCAGCAACGACAGGTGCACTATAACGAGCGGATTCTCTGGGACCGGGCGATGGCCCCCGACGAAACATTGACGATCCAGGGGGAGATTGTGGCCATGACACCCCACCCCGGCGGTACGGAGATAACGATTCGCTATGAGGCCACCGGCCGCGATGGTGGGCGTGTGTTCACCGAGTACATTGGTGGATTGCTCCGCAACGTAGCCCTGGTAGATGAAGGACGTTTTTCTGATGAGGTTCCGCCACCGATAGCGTCACCCGAAGGTGACACGGAGCAATGGTCCACATCAATCGGGATCGATCCCCTGGCGGCCCATCTCTATGATGGGTGCACGGAAATCGTTTTTCCCATCCATACATCCGTGGCGTTCGCCCGTCAGGTGGGCCTTCCCGATCCGATCTATCACGGGACCGCCACCTTGGGGTTGGCGGTGCGCGAAATCCTCAATCGCGAAGGTGGTGGGGACCCTGCACGATTGCGCGAAGTGCGGGGGGGCTTTCGGGGCATGGTGATGCCGGGCAGTTCCATCACCCTTCGCGTGAATGCCATCCATGGGCATGAGGGACAAAAGATAGTACACTTTTCCGTAGTGAACAGCGAGGGCGCTGATGCCATTCGAAACGGCCGCGTCCATCTCGATATATAGCAATGTTTGTTGACTGCCCCAGGAGTAGTCAGCGTGAAATGGTAAGGAGAAAACACACCCATGTCCGTCAATGAGC
>JAUIMA010000328.1 GCA_030432675.1 Candidatus Hydrogenedentota bacterium
CGGGAGAATAAAAACGAAATCATCCCCGCCAATATGACCCACATAGGTATCGTGACGCTGTGTACCCCGTACGGCGTTGACTACGACCCGGGCCGTCATGCGCAACACTTCATCCCCCCGAATGAACCCATACTTATCATTGAACGGCTTAAAGTGATCGAGGTCAAGATAACCCACACAGAAGGGTGTGCCCGATTGAAGGCGCGCCTCAGCCTCTCGGATAATCGCAATATTACCCGGCAAGCCGGTCAATGGATTCGCATTCAGATCGCGTTGGGCCCGTGCCAGGCAAATCTTCACCCGGGCCAACAAGGTCTCCGGTTGAAAGGGCACCAAAAGAAAGTCATCCACCCGCAGGCTGACCCAGTCGATCCCATCCAGGCCCTCCACGGAAAGCGTCACGATCATTGGCAGGTGCCCATAGATGGCGTCGTTCTTCATCGAAGCCGCGAGTGTGGGGGAGCCATCAAAGCCGGGCAGCTCATGGGGAACGATAATGCACGCGGGGGGCGTTTCCTGAATAATGGTCTGAATCAGATCGGGTTCAACGACGGGATGGGCATCAACCCCCGCATCCTGTAGAATTTTGACGATTTCACTTTGCTCCCCGTCCACTGGAGCAACAACCAGAATCTTCGGTGCCATGGAATCTGCCATCTATCGACCTGCGCCCATCGCCATAACATCCGCGCCTTCGCGATACCGTTTATCCGCTTCGTTCATAATCCGCTCGAGCTGCTCATCACTGAGATCGAGCAACGTGAATGCCTCCGTATCCAATGAGGGCAAGGTGCCGTCGCCTGCTTCCCCGTATTCCTGCGCACGGGCCAGAATATCCGCCAGATGGACAATTGCCGCCATCTGCTGGCTGCACTTGGCCCGGGAAGGATTGTGGTGATGCGTGAGGGCATCCGTAAGACGATCCGGCAAGTGCCAGCGCATGGCGAGCCACAGTGCAATGCGTGTATGGTCTACGCCAAAGACTTCCCGCTCAACCTCAGAGATATGGCAACCCCGTTCGTGGGCCGTGCGAATAGCAAACAGATAGTCGTCCAAGGCCAAATGAGCCAGAATGACTTTCCCCAAATCGTGAAGTAAGCCACCGATCATGCACTCTTCCGGGTCGGACACGCCCACTTCCTGGCCAATATGGCGCGCGAGAATGGCGGTACCAAGACTGTGGTCCCACAAGCCACTGGTTTCCTCAGCCAAATCGTCAAAGACTGCGGTGGAGAGAACCAGCCCTTTGACGACATTAAAACCGAGGAGTACCAGAGCATGGGTTACGGAAGAAATACGACGGGGGAACCCATAAACAGGCGAGTTGACCAGCTTCAGTATTTTCGCACTGAGCACCTGGTCGCGCTGGATGATTTCTCCAATTTCCTGCGCGCTCGTGGAATCATCGTCCACCATATTGGTGATGACGGTAACAAATGCCGGCAAGGTGGGAAGAGAGGAGAGGTCTTCCACTTTGCGCTTCAGCAGTTCCGCTGACATGGTCATGCGATTCGATTCCCCGCTATGATTGAAGCACCTCCCGGACATAGGAGCGATGCATGTGTTTTCCATGACTCAAAATTGCGGCGGAATCCTGATTGCTTCTCTGCCAGAGTCACCGCCAGATTATTCCCTATGGTATCAGAAAGTGCGCCCACGTTGGCAGTCCGATTCGAGGCAGGAACGCAATGGAAAGGGCCAGAGAGGAAAACAGCCAACATGCCGCGTTACACATTATATTCGGCGCGTATGGCGTCGATGCGCTTCTGCAGCAACCCCTTAATACGCAATAGGATTGGGTCTTCTACTCCCTCGAATCGCCGGTTCAAGGTGGCCTCCATCGTCGCCACATCCGGCATATTGTCCGCACTTCCCTCAATCCACACGGACCCTACGTTGGCGTTTTGCAATCGTTCGATAGCCTTGTCCGTCAATTGGTATCCCAATGGACAAAGCACGGCGCCACTGCTGTTTGTGACGGCATCAGCCAATACCTGCCCCGGCCGCAAAAATCTCACGTTAACGCTTCTCAAGATTCCTCCTCAAGTGATGCCCCATTCTAAGGGAGCCTCTGTAACAGATGCAATGAACAATCGATGGAAGGCGCATAATTTGTCCGGTTATTTGGATATTTACTCCGGGATTCTATAGGATGATTCGGACTTGTCAGAGGAGTTACTATGTCGATTCTTATTCACACCCTGTTGGCCCTGCAGAGCACCCTGGGGATTACGGCCATTTCAGGTCAAATCGTTGATGCAAATGGTGCGGCCATTCCTCATGCTCAGGTGTTTCTTGAGCCTGGTCTCGGCGGAATGATTCGGGATACCATATCCGGGGACAGTGGTTCGTTTAGCTTTGACGATGTTGCGCCCGGTCCCGTCGGGCTTTTTGCCATCGCGCCCGGCTTCGGATTTGAAGGACAGCACCTCACCATCGCGGTTGCCGACACCATTCCGCCAATCCAATTGACACTGCATCCTGCGGCCCAGATCAAAGGCACTATCAAGGACGCCGACGGCAACACCGTACAGGATGCGCGAATCACGCGTATTGGAGTCAAGGGGAATCATAAAGTTGGCGTTCCCATCGCGAAATTACGCCAGTATGGTTACCTGGAGCCCCAGAGCGATGCCCAGGGCAACTTTGTACTGGATAACGTCCCCGTCGGGTCCATGATCGATCTCAAAATTGGCCATGCCAGCTTTGCACAGGAAGGTGTCGCCGATGTGCCCGCAGGTACGGATTCCCTGAAAGTCGTGCTCTATCCTGGCGTCCTCGTGGAAGGCAACGTCGTTTCCCGGGCCAACAATGTGGCCGTTGCCCAAGCCGCAATATTGATGCAGAACGCCCAGCCGCCCCACGATACGGCCCTGGCCCGGTCAAATCTGCAAGGCCGCTTTTCCATTCGGCTCAAACCAGGCGTCTATCTTTATCAGGCAACCGGAAGTGGTATGCGCAGCCCCGGATGGGAGCGCCTTACCGTCACGGGGGAACGCCCGGTTGAGCATGTACGGCTTGCCGTTGCGGGAACAGCCCAAATCCGAGGCAACGTCCGCGATGCCCTGACCAGCGCTCCGATTCGTGACGTCCGTGTGTCCCTTACCACCAACGGTGCGCCGGCGGCCGTAACCCGCACGGGCCCCAAGGGAGACTTCCTATTTACCGTTGGGGAGGGGGAAAACATTGTCCGTCTTGACGGCGCACCCGGTTACTTCCCGCCGGAACTACAAGACGTCAAGGTCAGTGTCCTCGAAGGAAATGCGGTGGAACTCCCAGGCATGTGGCTCAAACCGCTGCCCGATTACGACGTCGTCATCGTGGATGACGCCGGAGACCCCGTCCCCGGAGCCTTGGTCTCGGTACTGCGCCCATCTCAATTCGGCTGGCATGTGGCCGATGAGGAGGGCAAGGTTCGGCTCCAGGTACAACAGCCACCCGGCGGGGGGGGCTTACTGGCCCGGGCGGAACACCCCAACGCCCCGCAGGGCGCCGTATTCACCTTGGAGGCCCAACAGGAACAGCCGGGCACGGTGAAGCTATTTCCCTTTGCCTCTGTCTTCGGTCAAATCGTAAACAAGCGGGGACGCCCCGTTTCAGGCGCAACGGTCGGTGCCTTCTTTCCGGGAGAGACTGCTGAAGATGCCGTCCTGCTCTGGCAGACGACCAGCGGGCCCGACGGCATGTTTCATTGGGACGCTGTGGTTCCCGGTGTACCCCAGCGCTGTGCCGCTCGTTTGGATGAGAAAGCCCACGGTGAATCGGAAACCTTCAATCTGTCCCCGACCGAATCCAAGTCTCTCGGTGACGTAGAGGTGCCAGGGGCGAAAAGCGGGGAGAGCCTGCTCGGCACCAAGCTCGACTGGCACAACAGCGAACTTCTCTGTGGCACACTCCCGCTGGACACCCCGGTTCATAGTCAGCCGCTCGTTGTCTTCTACGCGAACCAGGCGAACGCGGTCGCCCTTGCCGAAACTGCCCACGCCATCCAGCGACATTTCGCCCAATCGGACCTGCGTGTCATCCTCATGACCGAGGGGGACGTTTCTTGCGATGGGGGCAGTCCGGTTCCCATTCTTCGTGGCAGTGCCCGCACCGATGCCACCACCCTTGTGTTGGACCGTGGAGGCGTGGTGGTGTTGGAAACCAACGGCATGCCGCCTGCCAGCCTCCTGCAACGTCTCAAGTAAGTACCACCTCCATTCCAAACCCAACTCGGGAGACAGATTTTTCATGCGTTTTCCCCGCGCCCTTTCGCTTCTTTGGCTTCTGCTGATAAGCCTCATTTCGGCCGACTCCCTTGCTGCCACGCTGGACGGAACCGTCGTTGACGATAAGGGGAACCCCGTGGCCGAGGCCACGGTCTGGGTCGCCCAGCAACGTCAGGTACGTTCAGTGCGCTCTGACGCCGCAGGCGGGTTCCGCTTCGATAAGATTGATGTCGCCATGACGGAATTGGTGGCATACAAAGAAGGCTATGCCCTGGGGGGAGCCACCGCACTCGTCGTGGGGGATGCCACCGCAGAATTACGTCTGGAGCCCGGCGACCTGCTGACCCTCAAGATTATCGACGCGAAATCCAAACCCGTAGCAGGGGCCACCGTACGCTCCATGCGGGTGGCCGATCGCTTTCTGGTCTCCGTGGAAGACCTGGTACCCCATGGCCTTCCCGCCATCCGCAGTGGAGATGATGGAATTCTTGTCGTACCCCACCTCCCAAAGGAAGGCTTCGTCAAGCTGGTGCTCAGTCATCCCCAGTATGCCGACTCCGATGTGAGCTATTTACCGGTTGACGGTGAGCAACGCAACATCCTGCTGCAGGAAGGGAAACGCCTGGCGGGTCGGGTTACCTTCGAGGGAAACGGCATCGCCGATGCCCGGGTTTCTATATTTAAATCGGGACTGAACGGACAAAAAGAATTTGCGGAAGTATTGACGGATCAGGAGGGATTCTATTTCGCCCGGGTTCATCCCGATCGCTACAGTGTCGCCGTCCAGCACACCGACTATGCGTCGCCCGCACCCGTCGGCGTCGAAGTGCCACCCCGGTCCGAGGTGGCTCCGGTCAACCTACAGTTGGAGTCCCCCCGCTATATCTCGGGCACCGTTCGCTATCCCGACAAGAAGCCGTGTGGAGGCACGCGCGTGATCTATCGCAAGCAGAATGTTGTCTTCCAGGACACTTTCACCAATAACGACGGCGACTTCACGCTGTGCGTGCCTGGCGGCCCCGGGGGAATCACCATTGTGCCGCCCCGAGGTTTTCAAAACCCCCACGTGGGGGATATTCCCGTTGATTTGGGTGACGTTACCCGAATGGAATTGAATCCCATTCGATTGGAATCACTTCCCGTAATCGAGGGCATCATCCGTGACCAAGACGGAAATGCACCCGGCCGGGTCCTCGTCACCGTTCAGAATCTAACCGTGCCTTACAACGTATTGACCGATGAGGAGGGCAAGATTCGTCTGCCCCTCGACTTCATGCCCCAAACGAGCGTGTTGCACCTCGGGGTAGAGCACCAACGCCGCTTCCAACGCCAACAGATTGAAATACCGCTGAAAAAGCCCGATCCGTTTGAGGTGCATCTGGAGGCATTTACGCCTGACCTGGCCACACGCTCGCCCATTCCGGGGCGAAACAATCTCAGTAGCCTCGTAGGCAAACCCGCGCCGGAGCTTCGCGGGACGGAGTGGGTAAATAGTGATCCCGTCAAATTGGGCGACCTGAAAGACAAGGTCGTCGTATTGCTCTTCTGGGCGGGATTCGACGAAGACATGGGGCCCGTCGTGCTGCAGGAAATGAATGTGCTCTACGAACTCTTGCGGGAAATGGACGACGTCGCGTTTCTCTCGGTTCACGATGCGGTCAGCAGTGCAGATGAAATACGGCAATACATTAACAATTATGGCATCCAGTACCCCGTGCTGCGCGACGAGAACGAACAGACTACCTTTTCCACCTATGGCATCGTCTTCATTCCCCAGGTCGTATTGCTCGACAAGGCCGGGAACGTCCGACACTACCAGCTCGACAATCGGCTACTGACCTGTATCAAGGGACTACGGCGGGAGTAGGAGGGAGCAACCCTCACCCACGATGCCTACTTTTTCGCAGACGGATACCCCGCATAATTATTCCGAAGTCCCCCGGAACACCGAAGTGTGTGGCCCACACGCCAAGCCAAACTCAAGAGAGGGGCCCGCGCGCGCAATCCCATCCCTGTGGACACGAAAAAAGGCCGCAACCCCGAAAGATTGCGGCACTGAAACACTCAGATTTGGTCTGTCCGTAATTAGACAGCGGCAGCGCGGTGCTGGATGGAAGACTTTTTCCGGGCCGCGTTGTTGGCGTGAATCACACCCTTGGATGCCGCACGGTCGATAGCGGAAAGGGCCGTGGGTACTGCCGTCTTGATTTGCTCGGCGTCTTTCGCGTCGATGGCAGCAAGCGCCTGCTTGATCATCGTGCGCATACGCGAGCGAACCGCCATGTTGCGTTGACGGGCTTTTTCATTGGTGAGGATACGTTTTTTCTGGGATTTAATATTTGCCATTTTCTCAATTTCTCTCGTTGGAAAGATTGGATAGTTCTTAAAGGAAGGCCGAGTATAGCAAATGGTGAAGGGCTTTGCAACTTTCTGCTAAGAAAGATCTTACGCTACCGCCCGACGCCAATCACGGGCACCCAGGAGCACAAAGCCCCATCCGAGGATTAAGGCCACACCGCCTATCGGAGTAATCGCGCCAAGCCACCGAAGTCCAGTAATTGCAAGGAGATAGAGACTCCCGGAAAAGACCAGCACCCCCAGCAGCCAGGCCAGCGAGGCCCGCACGGGCCAAGGTCCCTGCCAGAATACGTCTCCCGCCATGGAAAGACCCAGCAAGGCCAGTCCGTGATAAAACTGATAGCGCACGCCCACTTCGAATACGGCCAATAACTCCGGCGTCAGACGCGCTTTCAGGCCATGAGCCCCAAAAGCACCCAAAACGACGGCCAGACCACACAGGATGGCCGCGACTTGAAACCATCTAACAGATTTGCTGTTCACCCAAGCCTTCTCCTGAAAAAACGCGCGGCCAGTCTCAAAGCGTCTGACCGCGCAAATACATTGTTCCTACTGGGCCGATATGTGCTCAGTCGCCCTGATAGGGACTGATGCTGGAGCCGCAGGTATCGACATGCTCATTGCTGTTGAATACTTCCGGAGCCACCGAAGG
>JAUIMA010000329.1 GCA_030432675.1 Candidatus Hydrogenedentota bacterium
GGATTCCGAAGGGCCGCCCCAGCACACACATGTTGGTGTGAACGCCCATGAGGATGACGTTCTCGATGCCCTCTTCCTTGAGCAGGTAGTAGACTTCCTTCTCGTGGCCAATGGCGTCTTCCTCCCCAATCTCGATGGCGGGGTGCTGACGCGTCTGGGGACGTCCCTCCAGCACGGGTCCCTCCCAGCCATTGTCGGAATCGTCTACCGGGAGGTCGGCTTCCCGTTCCTTGTTGAGATAATTCCACTGGAGCGGCGGGTCCGTCTCGACGACGGGCGCATTGAGACAGCGGGCGCGTTGGGGTGTGTCCTTATAGAAGTCGACATTGCCGCTGGGCGCGTGGATGATGAGCACGCCCTTTTCCCGCGCGGCCCTGAGTACCTCGTTCATCTCCACGGCCAACTCAGCAACGCGGTCGGCGGGAATCTTGTTCTTAAGGGTATCCCACATGTCACAGACGATGATGGCGGTCTTTTCGCCCTCCCATTCCCGCGTCTTGTAGACTAGGGTAAAGGGCCGGTCGCTCACGGGGATATCGAGCTTGGTATGGGCTTTTTCTGGCGGCACCCATTCCGAAGTCTTGACCCGGTCGCGGGTGTGGAGAGTTAACGGCGCCGAGACGGCGGGAACGGCGAGTAGCGCTATCCCCAATGCGAGCGACACCGCTATGATCTTATTCAGCATGTTAAGTTTCCTTTGAATGTCTCGGCTGAAACGTAGGACAGCCGTCTCGGCTGTCTTTCCGTCTCCTTCGGTCTTATTTGTTCGATCAGAGTCACTTTGTTTGATGTTCGGAGCAGCGGCATAGGCACCACCCAGCGTGCCACGGGCAGGCCCACAAGGGCGTTGCCCGTGTCATAACCGTGCTGGCGCACGGTGCCGTCGGGCCGACGGCGCTCCATAAAACGACCTACCAATCGCGTTACCCGTTACCCGTTACCCGTTACCCGTTACCCGTTACCCGTTACCCGTTACCCGTTACCCGTTACCCGTCACCCGTCACCCGTCACCCGTCAAACTTCAAACTTCAAACTTCAAACTTCAAACTTCACCCTTCACCCTTCACCCTTCACCCTTCACCCTTCACCCTTCACCCTTCACCCTTCAAACGTCCCTCAGCCCAGCTTCCAATCACCCCGATACTCGTAGTGCAACAGGTCGTTGGCCTCTTTGCTGTTCGTAATCTGCTCCTTCTCCGCGTCCCACTCCAGGCGTTGGCCCGTGGCGAGCGAAATATTCGCCAGCAAACTGAAGGAGGTCGAGCGGTGTCCAATTTCTACATCCGCATTGGGCAACTCGCGGCTTCGCACACAATCCAGGAAATTTCGTGCGTGATGCTCGGTGAGCTTGGCGTTATTCCCTACGTCTTCGTCTTTCATCGCCTCCATACGTGGTTCACGGTCCTGAAACTGGCCGCCCCGCTCCGGGATAATCTGATAGTTGTTCCCGCTGACATACACGGTGCCCTGCGTACCGCGCAGTTCAATCTCACCGGAACGCAAGGCCGGATTGCCACTCGCCTCATACTGCCCAAAGATAAAAAGTCGTCCCGAGGGCAATTGAAAGACCGCTTCCATCGTATCGGGCACCGTGCGGTCATCGTCGATGACAAACTTGCCCCCCATAGCACACACCGACGTGGGCGCCAGGTCGTCGCACATCCAACGGCTTGCATCCAGATAATGGACGCCCCAGTTACCCATTTGGGAGGAATAGAGATGCCACCAGCGGAATTTATAGGGCGCAATATTGTCTTGATAGGGACGGGCAGGCCGTGGACCGAGCCACATATCCCAGTCGAACCCTTCGGGTGGATCGCTGTGGGGAGACTTCCCCATACCATTGGGATACATGTTGCTGAGCCGATAGGAACGTCCCACCGAAACATGGCCCACCGTACCCTTGCTCACCACGTCGTGGAGTCGGTGATAAAGGGGCGAGGAACGCCGGTGGGTACCCACCTGGACAATGCGCTTATTGCGTCGTGCGGCCTCCACCATCTTCCGCCCTTCGTGGATGGTAATGGAGAGGGGCTTCTCAACGTAGACATCTTTGCCCGCGTTGCAGGCGTCGATGGTCTGGATGGCGTGCCAGTGATCGGGTGTGGCAATGACCACGGCGTCGATGCCGGGGTGCTCGATAATCTTGCGGAAATCCTTATAGGTCTCCACATTGCCGCCGATGATGGCCTTCTGCTTTTCGAGATAGGGCTCGTAGAGATCGCAAATCGCCACAATCTCCATGTCTTCGTGGGCCATAAAGGCGGCGATAAGCTGGCCACCCCGATTCCCCACACCGATGAAACCCAGGCGGATTTTGTCATTGGCACTGGGCGCCGCCGAAGCCCGCGCAGCGGCCACACCCATCGCTGCGGCGACCGTGGATTTCGTAAAGTTTCTGCGGCTGATCTCGTTCGACATATCCAGATTTTCCTCCAATTGAAACAGGTCCAGGCCTGTGATCCTTCAAGCGGTTATGCTACTCTTTCGCGGCAGTACTTTTCTAGGAGCCAACACATGACACAGATTGCGTCCAAGACAATCCTCATCACCGGTGGTGCACAAGGCATGGGCCGTCTACTTGCCCAACGCTGCATCGAGAAACACGCGGCCAAGCTCATCCTTTGGGACATCAACGAAGGACAATTAGGCGAAACCGTGTCCGCCCTGTCCGGAAAAGAAGCCGACGTGACGGGTGCGGTAGTCAACGTGCGCGATGGTGATGCCGTGGCCGCCGCGGCCGAGGAAGCAGGACACGTCGACATCCTCGTGAACAATGCCGGCATCGTAGCCGGCAAACCCCTCGCCGAGCAGAGCCACGCCGACATCGACCGCACCATTGGCGTCAATGTGTCCGGGGTCATCCATACGACCCGCGCGTTTCTTCCGGACATGTTGGCCCACGGCGGCCACATTGTCAACATGGCCTCGGCCTCGGGCTATATTCCCCTGCCCCGCCTCACGACCTATGCCGCAAGCAAGTGGGCCTGTCTTGGCTTCTCCGAATCCTTGCGGGTCGAGCTCCGCGATCAGCCCAATGTGCAGGTCACGACGGTGTGCCCAAGTTATATCGACACGGGCATGTTTGATGGGGTCCGTGCGCCAATCGGTGCCCCGCTCCTCACTCCCGACTACGCCGTCTCACGGATTCTGCGTGCGATTGAAGAGGATCAGGCCAAGGTCAACATGCCTTGGCTCGTTCACCTCATGCCCCTCTGCTACAATCTACTTCCGTCGTGGATTTTCGAGCCCGTCATCGGGCGGGGACTCGGCATTTACCGCGCCATGGATCACTTCAGAGGCCATGGGGACGAATAAACGCTACTGGTCGATACCCGCAATAAGGTTTCGATACGACTGCTCCAGCAATCGCTCGACTTCCGTCCAGTCCGATGAAACGTCCCGTACACGTGCCGCTTCGGCGCGGAGTATTCCCGCCTCTCTGATTCGGTCGTTCGTCGCGCCGAAGAGGATGGCGTAGAGTTTTTCAATCTTCTCCCCCACTTGTTCGACGCTGTTTTGTCTGGACCTTCGCCGTGCCATCCACCAGTCCAACTCCGCCTCCGCCGCGACGTGGGGGTCAAATTCCATGCCGCGTGCCGCCTTGATTCCGTTGTAGGCGAAGGCAATATCCTCAACCAGCCCCGCTCGGTCACGCGTACCCATTCCCCGCCCGGCGAGAGCAAATCGCAGGGAAGCCGAAGTCAGGCGTGATGAAACTCGCCAGGTGCGATAATGGGACAAGCCAAATTGCGCGTGAAGCATGAGTCGCAATTCCTCGCGAAGGGTCGTTGAATCCCGCTGATAGTAGGCCTGCCACATCCGGGTTTCCGAGCGCGCCAATGCCGACGCGTCGAGCGCGGGACTGGCGTTCTTGAAATAGAGAAACCAGAGCAAGAACACCACGAGAAAAAAAGTGACGCAATTTATGATAAGACCGTTACGTGTTATTCGCATGGGTCACCCTCGTTTCAGGTCTGCTTTGCATGTAAAGCCTATGTTTTTCTGGCCGCGAAGGAACGCAAAGAGCGCAAAGAAAAACACTATTCTATGCGCTCTCTGCGTTCTTTTGTGGCCAATAATATTCGTATAATCTAGTATGTTCTATGATTTCAGTACCGCTCATATAACCCCGCCAGAAGTTCCTCATTCATCGCCCCGAAATACTCGAAGGAACACCGAGTTACCTTTAGCATCTTTTCGTTGCCTTAGAGTCCTTGCCAGTCCATGTAGGCAGTGATTGAGTAGGAAAATTCAGGTAGCTCTGATGATGACTTGTTGTACTGCCGTATTTTTGATATGTCAAGTGGGTAGTTTTTTGCAATGGCTATTGCCATATTGGCATGACCGGATTTTGTCGAAGGTAGATTGTGGGTGAGAAAATTCAAAGCTTCGGAATTTCTGTTAAGGTCAAGTAAAACGGCTGCATAATTGTTGTTGATGGTATCATTGGATTCGCCGGAGTCAATTGAAGACTTCAGTATCAACAGTGCGCGTACTAAATGTGTACTCCAATTTGGGTGGTCAGACCAAGCCTTCTTATGCAACTCAAATGCTGCCGCTTCAACGGAATCGTTTGAACTCATAGTATGGTTAACCTCGGTTGCGAGAATTACATAAGAAATGCGTCAACGGTCTTTGCCCCGAAAAGCCCGAACCACTACCGAGTTGTCCTCCGCCCCGTGCCCATCGGCAATTAGACCCTGTAAGATTTCGTGATGTAACGCGCTCAACGGCAGATTTGCACCCGACTTCCCCCCCATCTCCAGGATTAAATCCACATCCTTAGCGTGCTGCGCGAGACGGGCCACAGGCTCGAAATCCCGCTCCAACATCTTGCGGCCCTTCGTGACCATGACGGCCGAGGCGGCGAGCCCCGACTGCAGGACGTCGAGGGTGGTCTCAGGGTTGAGCCCGACATGTTCCGCCAGGCCCAGCGCTTCCGCGAGCACCAGGCGGTTGAGCCCCACCACCTGATTGGCGACCAGCTTCATCCGGCAACCGTCGCCCGGCTTACCGAGGTAAAACACGCGGGGTGCGAAGCAGGCCAGCACGGGCGCATAGCCCACGGCACGGGCCTCCCCATCGCCCACCAGCAAGACGGCGTCGGCGCCACCCACCTGGGCGCTGGATGCCAACACACAGACGTCCACGAGATAGATATCCATCCCCCGGAGTCGCTCGGCATCGCGCTCCAGGTCTTCCGCCCGCCCCGTCGTTGTATCGAGGAGCAGGGTGCCCTCGGCCAGCGTATCCGCCCACCGTGTTTCGCCAAAGAGCAGCTCGGTGCGTATTTCGGAATTCGGCAGGCTCAACAGAATCGTGGCACAGGCCTCTGAAACGGCATCGGGCGAATCCACCACCGCCACGCCGAGGATTGCCGCAGCCTCGCGAGCGGTCGGCTCGATGTCGTAGCCCGTTACCATGTATCCAGACGCGATGAGCCGTTGGGCCAGGGCCTTTCCCAGCAGTCCGAGGCCGATTAATCCGACGTGCTGCGCGCTTTGCTCATCCGACATGAGGCAGCTCGTAGCCCTTCCGATAGGTGCGCGACATCATGGCCTGGGCTTCGTCATCATTCTCAATAGCACGTCCATCGGCGGATAGCGTCAGGGGCCGGGAAACGCGGGTTCCGATATTCCCCAGGTGACACAAGGCGGTGGAGATAACCCCCTCGTGGATTGGCGCATTCAGCTTGTCCGGTGTACCGGCACGCACACATTCCACAAAGTTCCGCACGTTGGACGGCAAATCATTGGGCCCACCAAGCTTCCTCTTTTCTTCCCCGATGAGGGTCACTTCTGCACCGGTACGGCCTACTTCCAGCTTCCCCTTGTCTCCGTAATAGACGACGCCATTGTCATGGCCCTCCATCTTATAGCGGGTCCAAAGGCGCATCTCATACATGAGGTGGCAATCATCGTATTCATAAACGACCGTCTGGGTGTCCGGCGTTTCATGATCATCGTTGTAAAAGAGTTGGCCCCCCGTGGCCACGACACGTTTCGGATAGCCCACCCCCATCCCCCAGCGCATCATGTCAATCTGATGAATGCCGTCATTGCCAATATCGCCACAGCCGTAGTCCCAATGCCAGTGCCATTGATAGTGCCAGCGATTTTTGGTGAAGGGCCGCTCCGGCGCAGGCCCCAGCCACCGGTCGTAATCTACACCGGGGGGTGGCGTCGTCTCTTCTGCACGACCAATCTCACCGCGATATTGATGGTTAATGGCCTTCGCCATCCGCACCTTGCCCAAGCCCCCTTCCTGCATGAATTTCACGGCCGCAATGGGCCCATCGCCGCTTCGGTGCTGGGTACCGTGTTGGACACACAGCCCCGTCGATGCGGCCGCTTCTTCCAGCGCATAGGCTTCGGCCATATTATGGGCACAGGGCTTTTCCACGTACACGTGCTTGCCGGCCTTCAGCGCATGGAGCGCGATGGGCGCATGCCAATGATCGGGCGTGGCTATACTCACACTGTCAATTTCCGGATTGTGAATGATCTCGAAAAAGTCTTGCGTAACCGTCGCGTCCACCTTTCCCTTTAAGGCCTCCGCCACCGTTCCCAGGCGTTCCGGGTCCACATCACACACGGCGGCGATGGTGCAGTTTTCCGTGGAGGCAAAAGTCTTTACATGGGTTCTTCCCTGGCCCCCCATGCCAATAACGGCATGACGCAACGGTCGCGCCATGGGAGCGCCCTGGGCCAGGGTACCGATAGACCAGGTGGCCGCCGCGACGGCGCCCGTCTTTAAAACGCTTCTTCTCGAAATCTGCTTCATAACCCGTCTCTCCAGCTGGTTTCGTTACGATACTGGAAGACATAGTGCACCGATTCCGACGTAAAATACAATTCGTACGCCCCATTGTTCACGCGCTATTGGGTTCACCAGCACGACGGGCTTTGATACCTACCCTACCCTTTCAGGTACACTACCGCCCAACGCATCCGATACCTTGAAATATCTTCGCCCGAAGTAGATCGATTCGCATGGAAGTAACACCCCTCTCTCCACCCCCGGCTCAGATTCCCCTGGCCAATGAATCCCTCCAATCCTGGCGTGAACGCCTGATAAGCGCGGTCCTTCTGGGGGCCTCTCTGCTGGGGACTCCAGTTGTCATTGCAGGACTCGCCATGCCCGTTCGGCGGGGAGACTATGGCCTTGCGAGCATCTATCTCCTACTCTACGGG
>JAUIMA010000330.1 GCA_030432675.1 Candidatus Hydrogenedentota bacterium
CCGGTGCTTCCGGGCGAAGATGGTCGCGAAGTCCTCACCGGGCTTGAGGTGAATGTTGTCCTGCCAGGACCACTTCGGCGCACCGGGACCTTCGTAGTCGGTGGCGATGCGGTATTTGAGATAGCCACACTCCCAGCGGTGGGCCAGCACGGGGAACCAGATGAGGCGGAGCTCATTGGATTTGTTGATCCACAACACGGGGTTGGTGTCAGGGAAGCCCGGCGTGTCGGCCATGAGGAAGGGTTGGCTCCAGGTGCCCTTGCCCTTATTCAGGCGGGCACCGTTCACCACCACATCATCGGCGGTCCGTTCGCCCGAACCCTGGAACCAGCAGGTCAGGAGGTCGCCGCCGGGCGTCTCCACGAGGCTGCTGCTGTGGGTGTGCTGTTCCTGCGGTGGGAAAATGTCCTGAGTCTGGAAAAGGGGCGCGGCGGTTACCCAACCGGGCAATAGGAAAAGCGCGCAGATGGGCGCTCGGTACCAACAAAAATTCATGGGATAATTCTCCAATGCTTGCGCCATGCGACGGCGCGCCGTATTAGCGGTCTTCGGGCAATTGCGTCACCCATTGCAACGTGTCATAGGCCACGTTAATATCTGATAGCCCTTCTTTAAGCACTTCACGTAGGCGCCGCGTACGCTTTCGCAGCACCAGCGTATAGGCGCGCTGGGGGGCCACCCCATCGGTTGGGTCTGGAACAAGCGCGCTCAAATGGACGTCAAATCGTCGAAACCATTGACGCAGGAAGTTCACATCCCGGCCACCCAGGATTTGTGCCAGTTCATTTACCGAAAGGTGGATCAGCAAGGTGCCGCCCCTGGGAAGTAATCGGGCCACCTTTTCAATCACCCCGTCGGGCGATTCGGAAAAGGTGCTGAGCCGCGCAATGACCGCCGTGTCAATGTCCAGGCCTTCGTCCGAGGGGGGCGGCCACTCCGAGAGGAGGTCCCAGTTACCGCGACGCTCTGCCGACCGCGTGTGGGTACCGATCAGCACTTCAACGCCCCGTTCCTGAAGGGCGCTGCGATCATCTCCGAGGCACATACCCGCATCCAGGACGCGCCGTGCATCCCGGGGAATTTGCTGCACGAGCGATGCCTTGCGCGCATCCGGGTGGGGGAGTTGTCCGGGAAACCCGCGAACGGCATCTGAAACAGTAGCCAGTATCTCCTGCACCCGATGGGCGTAGGTGTGTCGGGCCAGCACTTCCCGATACCCGGCCTCACCGAGGGCCCGCGCTTCTTCAGGATTGGCGAGATAGTGCGCCACCTGCGAAAAAAGATCCGCTTCATCATGGTAGATGATCAGATGCTCCTTGTCGCGGAACAAATCGGACAGTCCGTTTACATCGGAACTACGGTTGGTTAACAGCGGGACTCCCATGGCCAATGCCTCGAAGATACGCATGTTGAGGTCATTGACGGCCGCGTGGTTGAAGGTCAGCCGACCGGAACAGATAGCCTGACGGTAGTCCGCCCCGTAGCAACCCGTAGACTTCTGAGACACCTCAAAACGATTGGCTAAGGCCGCCAGGAGCCGACCTCGCTCATCATGGACGCCCCCGCCAACGGAACCCACGAAGGAGATATCGCACTGGGTTGCCTCCCCGGTTGGACAGTGTACTTCGGGGTCGCAAGCGAGGGGCAACCAGAATACGTTGCGCGATCCCGTGGCCGCCAAGTGGGGTACAAAGGATTTCTGGGCGACAAAGACAAAGTCGAATTGGAGCGCATCGGCGAAATCCAGGGGGCTTTGCCAGGTGTCGATGCTCATATAGACGCGGGGGCAATCCAAGCGGCGCATATCGGGATTCAGCGAATAACCAAAACTGGGAATCGCCACGATTAAATCGGGTTCCCAGCCCGGTGGAAAGAGGCTGGACAGATCCACCTCTCTACCCAGATCCGACGTTATATCGCAGGGTTGCAACAGATCCGATTCCCTGGGCAGCCCAATGCTCTCGCAGAAGTCCGGGGTCGGGGATGGCCCAACGGTCAGGACATCACCTACTTGACGGAAGGCCTTTACGTAGGGCTCCACCCAATGGACCGAACTGACTATCGCTAGAATACAAATTTTCACACTACTGCTTTCGTTGTGGACGGGGTGGACTTGGTGGACGATGTGGACATGGGGTAACTGTCCACCGTGTCCACATCGTCCACTGGGTCCACCGAGCAGGTAATTTCGATTTCGTCGCTCGTTCCCAGGCTCCGCTTGGCAACGCCTATGCCTACGCTCTCCGTCGGAGATTCAGGCACGCTTTTTATTGTCGTACGCTTCGATGTCTTCGGAAGTAAGAATATATTCAAAGGGTGTTCCTGGATTGATCACCACACCATCGCCGTGACTGAACTGGGCCGTCAAATCAGTGCCTCGCTCCATTTCGTTCACGCAAAATGGCATGATTCGGTCCTCCGCGAGAGATTGGACGAACATTTTGACCCGCGTCATACCGGTAAAGACTGGAAAGTACGATTTTCCATCTCTGCCAATATAGAACGGATTGGTGGACTCGATATTCTTCTCGACAACTTCTTCGAGAAGTTCCCGAAACGTCTCTTCCGATTCGGCCTTACTTTCTACACCGGCAGGGTTATCGGTCGTCAAGACAATCAATGGGATGAAGTCCAACTCGTCGATGAGCATCTTCGACTGACCGGAACGTCCCATTTCCGCGAGCTTCCGATCCCGCAATCGCAGGAGAAAGGGGGGCGCGAAAACCAGAAGCAGGATACCTATCATGATGATCGTGAAAACCAAAATGATAATTAGCGACATTGATTAGTACCTTTCACTGGTCGAAGCACCTGTCGTTATTCTTGCTTCCGTATGACCTTGGCGAATCAGACAGAGCAAATATATGCGAACGTTATGAATGGCTTGTCATTTATGCTGGTTCGGCAAGAATCCATCGCGCACCGGAACGGGCGCACCGCCATTCCAGCGGCAGGCGTTTTCTGTGGTGTGTTGTCGTAAACCCGCCAGCATCTTCTCTCGGTCGATGGGCTTCACGTCTTGCACGATCATCTCGCGCATGGCCTGGCCCTCGTCGCTCTGCTGGGGATAGGACATAAACTCCAAATCGAGCCCGAGACGCTCTTGCAGCTTCCACGCTATCAGGGGCCAGATGACACCAATGTCGCCAATGACCGGAATGCTCCCTTCGTGGCGCGCAAAGCCCGACATCTCCATCCGGAAAGGCACCTTGAAGAGCTTGGTCTTGGGCTGTCCATCGGCGATGGCCTGCTGGACCGCGCTGCCCTTTTGCTCGGCCTGGTAGACCTGCTCCAAGGCGGGGTCAAGGTCGAAACGCACCAGGGTCTTGCCTTCCAGCGAATAGGAGAAATGGCCGTGCCAGGCGGCCCAGAGTCCATGGCCCGTGTAACGCTCAAAGGGGCCGTCGTGAATTTCCTGGGTCAGCGCCACGCCCGATTCGATGATGACATCGGCGCTACTGAGCATGCGCGCGAGGCGGGTGGCCCGCTCGGTAAGGCTGATGCTGTCGCCAATACACAGGCCCGTGGCACCGCCACCAATCAACTGGGGGATGGTCACCATGACCGGCAGGCCCATCTTCGCGCCCATACCAATCATGGTCCGCTCATCGGCACCGAGCCCGGCAATCTCTTCAAAACTCGCGCCATAGCTCTTGGCGAGGGCCATGATTTCCCACGAAAGATGCTCAATCCAGAGGCCCACCGGGTAGCCCAGGTTGCCAGCGGCCTTGATGATGGTGCGGCCTTCCGCCTTTTTCAGGGCTTCCATGAGGGAATACTCCACCGGCATGTGGGCCTCAATCTGGGCCAGCGTATGGGGACCCATCTCGGTGAGTTCGAAGTCGTGGCCCCGGGGCAGGAGGAAGGGATCGAGACCCAGGTCTTTCCCGTTGCACCGCTTCACCTTGTCGAGGGTACCGCCCATTTCGTGCGAGATAGTGGCCGAACTCGTGGTGACGCCGTCGATAACCCCGACGCGCATGAGCTCGGCGATCAGGGTGGTTACGCCTTCGTGGATGTTGGGGCCACTGCCCGTGACGACGGCCACCTTCCCGCCTTTTTCTTTGGCGGTGACAATGGCCTCCACGGTCTTGTCGACGCGGGCGCCCATCGTTTCATCGAGCTTCTCCGCCAGAGCGGCCATGGTGTCGGGGTTGATTTTCATTGGGATACTCCGTTGTGCGGACAGTAATCGTCAGGCGGTGAAAGGCCGATACGGGCTTGACGGCGGCGGGTCTGCTTGTCGTGTCCACCTCGTACAATTCTTTATGGCAAAGCGATCTATGCGATGCCACGTTCTTTCAGCAGCGCCGCGGCTCGGGCTAAATCTTCCGCGGTGTCGACGCTCAAGCCACTGAAGGCCTGATCGGCACACTGGGTTTCGCGAACGTGAATACGCAGGCCATGTTGCAGCCAACGCAGTTGTTCCAGCGCCTCGATGTTTTCCAGGGGCGTGGGGGCCAACCCCGCCAGCTTCAACAGGGTATCTTTACGATACACGTAGAGGCCCACATGTTCATAGACGTGGTGTGCGATGGCCTCCCGGGGGTAGGGAATGAGGGAGCGCGAAAAATAGAGGGCGTTGCCCTTCAGGTCGGTCACCACCTTGACCACGCCCGGGTCCGCCAGATCTTCGGGGCGAGAGATGGGGTACATGAGGGTGGCAATTTCCAGCGCGGGGTCATCCAGCAGGGGCTGGACCCCTTCGCCAATCATGACGGGGTCGATAAAGGGCTGGTCGCCTTGGACATTGACGATAATATCCCCCTCTACCTGAGACGCCGCCTCGGCCAACCGGTCTGTGCCGCTCACGTGCTCCACCTTGGTCATGACCACCTTGCCGCCAAAGGCTTCCACTGCCTCGGCTATTCGCGTATCATCGGTGGCAACCACCACGGCGTCGAGGAGTGTCGCTTCCAGGCAGCGCGCATAGACCCGCTCGATCATGGATTGGTCGCCAATCATTTTGAGGGGCTTCCCCGGCAGCCGGGAGGAGCCATAACGTGCCGGGATAATACCGGTTACCTTAGGAGTGCTCATGGGGTGCTTTCTGTGATAAAGTATGACTATATCCTTCGAGAGTTTCTAAAATAGACTAATAATGCGCGAAAGTCAATAAAAAGAGGTACTATTTCATCATGCCCACGCCCGAACCCAACAGTGATACCCTCGCCAATACCGTGGCCACCCGCATCCATGCCGACATCGTCGCTTCGGAATTGCAGGAGGGCGATCTCTTCATGACCGGCGAGCAGGTGTCCGAACACTATGCGGTCTCCCGGAGCATTTCCCGCGAGGCCCTCAGTCAGTTGCGGGCCATGGGTATCCTGAAAAGTCGCCAGCGCAAAGGGCTTCTGGTGGATCGTCCCGACCCCGTGGAGCAGATGGAGCGGTGGGTGCCCCTCTATGGCCGGGGAGCCGATGGTTCGGCCCTGACCCACCTGGCCCAACTGCGCTACGTGTTGGAACTGGGCGCCGTCGACCTGGCCGTGCCCCATGCGACGGAAGCGCAGGTAGCCGAATTGCGGCAGCGGGCCTCTGATTTCGAACGCATCGCCTCGGTCCACGGACACAGCGCCGACGCCGACCAACTGGACCTCGCCTTTCACTGTGTCTTCCTCGACATGACGGGCAACGAACTGATCGCCGGCATGCACCGGGTCTTATCCGATTACTTCCTCGCCTCCACCGTGGCCGACCCCAAGCCCGGCGAAGACGCCCAACGGGCCATCCGCGAACACCACCTCATCGTCGAAGGCATCGAGCGCGGCGACCGCGACTTAGTTCGCAACGTCCTCCGCGCCCACATCGAAGGCACCCTGAGCTGATTCGAAGGACCTGCCACGCACTTCGCCACCAACGGGCAGCCACAGCCGTCGGCGATTTCGATCGTGGTGGTCGCCCCTCTGCTGGCCTTCGGGCGCCTGCGCCTACCGACATCACAGAGCGCGGCAGTCCCTACGATGCCCGTTCCCCCATCTAAGATAGTCGGCTGCTGGAAACGAACTTTACGGATCCTGCGATACCAACGAAGAGGAGCAGTAGACACATCATATGCCACGAGACTGCAGGGAGCCGGGTTCCTTTAGCGTAGACCGTGATGGTTACGGTGGATACGACACCGTCGATGCCGTCACTGACCGTATACTCGAAGGTATCGACCACCGAATCGCCTGCTGAGAGGGCTTGCAGCGCGGGGACCAGCGTGGGATCATAGCTGAACGTCCCATCAGGGTTAACTGACACGATGGCACCGAGGGTGCTTACAGCATCAAAGGCGCTCACTATCAGGACAGCGGCTCCATTGCCATCGCTGTCGTTATTCAACACGCTGAAAGCCACCGGAACGATCAGGGAGGTGAGTATCTGGTCGGCATCCGTCGCACCGAAATCCGCTCCTGCCAGGGGGATTTGTTGGGGTTCGAGTTTATGGAGGTAGGTATTTGCAGAGCCAAAGGGCGTGATTTCGTGGACTCCCGGGCCGGGGTCGTAATCGGCAACCCGACGAAAACTTCCCCCGGTGTAGATATTCCCGGTGCTGTCGATTGCGATCCCATTGCTTTCGTCTTCGCGCTCACCGCCCACTGCGCCCACCCATTCTCGTACACCGGTCGCGCTGTCTAATACCATCGTGAAAACATCAAGCCGACCGAAGCTCGTGAAGGTGGGCGCACCCGCATCCAGGCCGAAAGTAGTTGTTCCGTTGAAGTGTCCGGTACTGTACACCTTTCCTGCCGAATCCATGGAGAGATCACTACCATATCCGTCATCTAAGCCGAGTGCCGCCTGAACCCAGAGCAGGTTGCCCGTGTCAGTCCACTTGGTCACATAGGCGTTGGCAGGGCCGGTACTGGTGAGGTGGGTGGTACCGGGGCCGGGATCGAAATCGACCGTACCGTAGAAGTAGCCCGTACTGTAAACACTGCCGTCCTCATCCGAAGCAAGACTATTTGCGTAGCCATTATTCGCCGTTACCCATGCAAAGCTACTATCCGCATTCAGCGCAAGCACATAGGGGTCCTGATCGGTACTGCTCAGTGCGTGCACCCCCAAGCCCGGATCAAAGTCGACGGTGCCTTCAAAGATGCCCGCCAGGAAAACCTTCCCTGCAGCCGTAACGGCGATGGACCCGGCTCGGGCAGTGCTGCCCGAGCTGTCTTCTCCGGCGGAAACGCCCCACAGAAGCTGACCGTT
>JAUIMA010000331.1 GCA_030432675.1 Candidatus Hydrogenedentota bacterium
ACCTATGTGGACACCCAGCACACGGAAATGGAAAAGCTTATTGCCCACATCGACAACAACTATCAGAACACCAAATCCCAACGCGCCCAGCTCGATCTCTTGAGTGAGTTGAATCACCGCCACATCGAAGCGCGGAATCACGACAGCGATTTGGAATCCCGCCTCCAGTCCTTCGAGTTGGCCTACCGGATGCAGATTGACGCGACCGATGCGTTTGATGTGACCCGCGAGCCGGCCTACATCCGCGAAATGTATGGGCCGGGCGTCCATGGTCGCCAGTGTCTCATTACCCGCCGCCTGTTAGAGCGGGGTGTGCGCTTCATCCAATTGTGGCACGGCGCCGGTCAGCCCTGGGATAGTCACGACGATATTGAAGACCGACACAGCAAACTGGCCAAGGAGTGCGATCAGGGTATTGGCGCGCTGCTGAAAGATCTCAAGCAGCGGGGCATGCTGGAAGACACGTTGGTCGTGTGCAGCGGTGAGTTTGGCCGCACGCCCACGGTGGAATTGCCCAAGCCCGGTTCGAACGCCGGTAAGATCAACGGCCGCGATCACAACCACTATGGCTTTACCTGTTGGATGGCCGGTGGCGGCGTAAAGGGCGGCCACATCCATGGCGCGACAGATGACTTTGGCTATCAGGCGGTGGAGAACCGGGTACACGTCCACGACCTGCACGCCACCATGTTGCACTTGCTCGGCTTCAACCATGAGCAACTGACCTACCGCTACGCCGGCCGGGATTTCCGCCTGACCGATGTACACGGGAATGTGGTCCACGACATCGTGGCGTAGAAGCTGAGTCGCTACCACGGAAGTTGGTCTCGTTCACACGGTCCTCCGTGGGAATGCCTGCCTTGCCGCTCCCACGGCAATTCGCCGCAGGCGAAGGGGCTCAAGGGCGAGCGTGTACTTGGGCGCGCACCGGGTCCCGCACCTATTCACTTCCGGGGGACCAGTGTCACGAGCGAGCGCGACCCCGGGCTCTGCCTCAGGCTCCATGGGTGCCACCCGCCTTCGGCGCGTCGTGGACCCTCAAGCAGCGGAGCGAAGCGGGGGCAGCCTGTGGGTGATGATGCCCCCGTTTGACGCCATTTCCAACGTGTCACGCGCGTTGGGATACTCCTCCGTGTGCGGGGCGCTCGACGGGCGTGCTATGCTATGCGCATAAAGGGGCGCACTGGTAGATGAATCGCAACGAACCCGTGATTGGCATGCAGGAGTAGTAGAGTTTATGGCGCAGCAACAGGACGAAGTTTGGGCACGGGTACGTGCGGAGGCGGCGGAGGATGTCCAGAGTGAGCCCATGCTCGCGAGCTTCATCTACTCTATTATCCTCAACCACAAGTCGTTGGAAGACGCCCTGAGCTTCCAACTCGCGGGCAAGTTGGAAAGTCATACGCTGACGGCCGTTACGCTGCGCGACCTCATCGACGAGGCCTTTCGCAACGATCCCGACATTGGTGCCGGGATTCGTGCGGATATGGTGGCCGTGTGTGATCGGGACGCCGCCTGCAACAAGTATTCCACCCCCCTCCTCTATTTTAAGGGTTACCAGGCGATTCAGGCCTATCGGGTGGCCCACTATTACTGGAATCAAAACCGCCACGAGCTGGCGCTCTTTCTCCAAAGCCGTATTTCCGAAGTGTTTGCCGTCGATATTCATCCCGCCGCGCGCATTGGTCGGGGCATTCTGATCGACCATGCCACCAGTGTGGTGATTGGCGAGACCGCCGTCGTGGAAGACAATGTGTCCATGCTCCACGAGGTGACCCTCGGCGGTACGGGCAAGACCCATGGGGACCGCCATCCCAAGGTGCGTCACGGTGTGCTGATTGCAGCGGGCGCCAAGATTCTGGGTAATGTGGAGATCGGCGAAGGGGCCAAGGTCGGCGGTGGCGCGGTGGTGCTCAATGATGTGCCCGCCCATACGACCGTGGTGGGCGTGCCCGCGAAACCGGTGTGCCACACCAAGGAAGATCAGCCGGCCCTGGAGATGAACCATCGCATCGACGAAGATAACTTCGTTGCCGGGGATGGCATCTAGAGGTTTGCATTAAGAAGCTAAGTGGTTGTTCTTGTTGGCACAGCACATTTACTGCCGTGGGCCCGTGTTACCACTTCCTATCGGTGTGTCTACGTAGGTCAATGGAACGGGCTTTCAGCCCTCAACGAATTTATTGGCCCGAAACATGGGGCGTTGCCCCATGCTGATATGCTATAGGGCCGTTGGCCCTGCAAAATGTATCCGCAATGTTTCAAAGTTCCCCTCCATAGCGCCAAAGGCGCAAAACATACCAGCCTGGGGCGAAGCCCCAGGAAACCGAGGGGTTTTCGACGACAAGGGCTGAAAGTCCGGCCCATTGTAGGTGTCGAAAGCGCTCTCAATTGCAAACCACACGGCTAAAGCAGTGGCGACACCAGCTTGCAGAGTCCCTCGATCCAGTCGTTGGTGAGGGTGGCCGGTGCGGGGGTCCACTCGTCCGATTGGGTCCCGATACCATCAATCCACTGGGCGATGGCCTGGATTTCTTCCGGACTGTAGTGGAAGAGGGCAATCTCAAAGTTGAGGTACATGCTCCGCATGTCGAGGTTGGGCGATCCGGTCACCGCGAGCACATCGTCAAAGACCATGAGCTTGGCGTGAATCATTCCCCTGGGATAGGTCTCAATGCGTGCCCCCGCGCGATGCAGTCTGCGTAGTGCGGGGCGGCGTGCCCAATCGGGTATACGGTGATTGGAAACTTTCGGTAATACAATGCGGACGTCGCGACCCATACGCGCCTGGAGGCACAGGGCCTTCAACAGTGGCTCATCGGGCACGAAATAGGGGGTCACAATCCAGACCCGATCTTCGGCATCCATGATGGCGCAGACCAGGGCATCGTGCATGATGTCATCGGGGACGTCGGGTCCGCTTGCCGCGACCTGGACGATGCGGTTGGAATCCGTCTCCGGAAGAGGCTCATTCAGCGGTTCTAATTCATGGTCGGTGGCGAATTGCCAATCGCTGCGAAAGATATCCTGAATGTCCTGCACGGCAGGTCCCTTCAGGAAGACACTCGCGTCGAGGAAGCGCTCGGCCTTGGGCGTGGGCCCCATGAAGTAGGTGCTCAAATTCATGCCGCCCACCATGGCGGACTGTTCATCCACCACCACGAGCTTGCGGTGATTACGCAAGTTGGCCGACCAGCGTCGCCGCACCGGCAACACGGGCAGGAAATGGCCCACCTCCCCTCCGGCGTCGATTAAGGGGCGGACGAAGCCCCGCCGGGTCCATAGCGAGCCGAGGCTGTCGAGCAAGAGGCGCACCTGGACCCCTTCCCGCGCTTTTCGAGCGAGCACATCGACAATGGCCCGGCCCACTTCGTCATGTCCCAGGATAAAGGTCGTGATGTGGATGGATTCTTTGGCGTCTTCGAGGAGGGACACCAATTCGTGGAAGGTATCCTCGCCGCTGAAATGGACGGAGATGGTATGCCCCCCGCGCGGGGCTGGCATGATGCCGGAGCGAAGCGCCCGGTCGGCCAGGCACTGGGGGGGAATGGTGGAGGGAAAGGGGGCCGTATCATTGGCATAGAGTTCGGTTTTTACCCGGCGCACCCGTTTGATTTTGCGGCCACCGAGGAGGAGGTAAAGGGGGACGCCCACGTAGGGTATTAAGACGATGGCCAACGCCCAGGCCATGGTGCCGCCGGGGTGTCGGTTCTTACGCAACACGTCGGTCAGCAAAACAAAGGCCAGGAGAAAACCCGCAACCGCTACAAAGTGCTCAAAAACATATATCACAGCACATCCTTCTGACAGACGTCGGAGTGCCCGCCGATTCCAGTGTAGCGACCGCCGGGCCGGCGGCTCAACTGTTCGGCCACTGCGCGATCCGGTTCTCCTGTTCAGAAATGCGCAGAAGGAACGACTTCAATTAGTGTGAGTGACAAGAGCACCTCACCACTTACTTCCTATGAACCAAAAAACGCCCCCTCCTGCAACGGGTGCAGGAGGGGGCGTAGCGTCATTGGATTTGCGGTGGACTTATTCGTCCGATGGCTGCAGGATGAGATAGGCTGGCAGTCCGAGGACGTCAAAGTGTTCGGTGACTTCCTTGGCAGGAGATTTATCCATCCGCTCGGCCTGATACTTGATCTTCACGAAGGACTCCATCTTCTCTACGACCGCTTCGTCTTTGAGGGTCGTGTCATCCATGACGAGGCAGTTCTTACACCAGGTGGCCCAGAAATCGAGGAGGACCGGCTTGCCCGTGGCCTTGGCTTCGGCCAGGCCTTCTTCGAGGCTCGTGTACCAACCATCCTGTTGGCCCACGTCGATGGTCGTGTCGACCCGCATGAGGGTGAAGGCCAGGTAGCCATAGTAGGCGGCGAAGGCGATGATGAATACGCCGAAGGCCTGCTTTACGCGAACCATCCACATGCCGGGCTTCGGCAGCACTGAGAGGCCTGCGCCTACGAGGGGCCAGGGCAGGGCCATCCCCACGCCGAGCAGGAAGGGCAGCGCCAGGGCGAAGGTGTTGCCCTGACTGTAGCTGTCCTGCGCAAAGAGGATAGTGGAAATGACCACGGGGGCCACACAGGCACCGGCGAGCAGGGCAGAAACGCAGCCCATACCGAAGGCGACCAGGAAGCTGCCGTTTTCGTTTTTCTTGATGCCCAGTTTGGTCTGAAAGCGCGTGAAGTCGATATGAATGATGTCGAACATGGCCAGGCCAAGGACCACAAAGAGCAGGGCGATCAGCCCGTTGAACCAGGGCGTGGCGTTGATGGTGCCAAAGGCACTGGCGAAGCTCAGCATGACGGCCAGACCGAGAAGGCCATAGACCAGGGAAATGCCGATACCATAGGCGCTGCCCAGCGCAAAGCCCCGTCCACGGGAACCGGCTTTGGTGCCTGCGCCGATGATGGCGATGTTAACGGGGATAAGGGGGAGCACGCAGGGCGTAAGATTGAGGGCCAGGCCACCCACCACAATGAGCAGGAGGATAAGTCCCCAGCTCTTGTTGGCGAAGACGCTGTCATCCGTTTCCGATACTTCGCCAGTGAGCCCCTGTTCGAGGAAGGCGAGAAAGGCGTCACTGTCTTCAAAGCCCGTGCGACCGATTACCGTGAAGTCTTCTGCCAGGCTTTTCCAGTCGCCCGTTTCCGGTTTAACCGTTGCTTCTTCGGTGGCTTCCGTCGCCGTCGTTTCCATGGCAGGCGTTTCCGTGGCGCCGTCGTCGGCGGTATCGCCGGGCCACGTCACCGAAGCAAAGAGTTCGGGGTCCACCGCCGTCTGGTCGTCGCCTACGGTGAGGGTGAACGTCATGTCCAGGTTGTCGGGCGGCATGCACTGCTTGTCATCGCAGGCCTGATACCGGAGTGTGCCATTGACCGTCAGGTCGCCTGCGGGGGCATCCGCTGCGATGGCCAGCACCAGGCCGATGTTGAATTCATGCTCGTAGACCGCCAGTTCATCGCCCGCTACGGTGAAGAGTTTGTGTGCGGGGTAGGCGGCTTCCGTCAGGCTCACGGCCCCATTTTCTTCCAGCGAAATTTCCGTGGGGATGAGGAATTTGTCCAAGGGCTCATGGGCGTTCACGTGCCAGCCATCGCCCAGACTGAAAGAAGCCACGGCGCGCACCGTGCTGCCCGGCGTAACCTGGGCCGTTTCGGCGGTAACGGTGTATTTCACATCGGGGCCTTGCGCCGGGGCCAGGGCCGTCGCCAAAAGGGCGAACATGGGGATGAGGTATCGGTAACAGGACCCAAGTTGCATGAGGGGGTACTCCTTTTTCAGAGATAACGAGAGGTGGTGTCGCTAAGAAAGAAGCGAACGCAATGCGTTGGATAGGTGAGAGGGGGTGGGGAAGGGTGCTCAGCCTGGTCCCACGCCGACGGCCTCACTCACCGACAGGGGGTATATTCGCCCTTTGCTGCGGATCATGTCAATCGCGCCTGTGGATGGCCCCAAGATACCCGCTGTTTCCAGGTACTCCCCGGTTACGCCTCAGCCAATGCGTATCGCCTTCATGGCGACCATCGCGCTGCGAAGACGTGAAGGATGTCCGTCGCGCTCCCGGTCAAAATGAAAGTCCGGCATGCCGACAGGGGCCGGGAGCTCTACATGCCCCTTCACGCCCCGGATGACGGTCGGACGGCGTGTTTGTCCCGGCATGCGGGTCGTCAGCGTAATTTTCAGGCCATTCGGGTGCACGGCGGAAAAGGAAAGGGCGTCTGGTGTTTCCCGGGTCTCCGACGCAAAGACGCCACCGAGTAACGTGGCCGCCGTCAACTGGTCGATTTGAAAATGGTGGACCAGGGGATGGAGGGCAGAGAGCAGCGCATTGGCCGCGTCACCCCGACTCCAGGGGTGTTGGAGAGACCAGTGCCCTTGCGGACGCGCGATGGTCACCGGTACGTCGGCCTGTATCCACCGGGGTGTCCCGGCCTGGGCTTCTCGCAGCGTGTGTGCACCCATCGACCAATGGTGGTCCATGACGTGGTCAGCGAGCAGGTGGAGGTGCTCCGGGTAGGCGGCGGCACAGCGTGCGAAGATCCGGGCATGCTCCGGACTCGGTGCCAGGGCGGGCACACCATAAACGCGTTTCCCCGCCGCGAGGGCTGCCTCCGTGATGGGTGCCTGAAGAAAATCAGGGGCGGCCACCACCAGCGTATCCACCGAGGCGTCGGCTACCAGCGATTCCCATCGGCTGTGACGAGCTACATCCCGAGGCAGTCGCTCCAGGGCGGTGCGGTCCACATCCGCGACAGCCACAATTTCGCCGTGGGCCGTGCGGGCGAGCAACGACCTGCCCATCGCGCCATAGCCCACCAGTCCGATTTTCGGGGTCGGTGCCGCGTGGGTGCGGGTGGCTATCGTGGCGAGGCCGGTGGCGGTGGTCGCAAGAAAGGAGCGGCGCGTGAGCGCGACGGTATTGTGATGTTTCATGGGAACCCTTTATGCTGCGTGGTAGTTAGAACTACAGCATGCCGTGTTGCTTTCGGCCATTGCAACTACATGGTGTGTATTAAGGTCATGCATCACCACAACTCGGGAGAATACCTATGCCCTATGTAAACGTTCGCATCACCAAGACCGGCGTCACCGGCGGGTTCCTGTTTCACCTCGCCGAGATCAACGTGCAAGGTCGGCTCAACGAGTCGCAGTGCGTCATCACGCCGC
>JAUIMA010000332.1 GCA_030432675.1 Candidatus Hydrogenedentota bacterium
ATTGTCCCCTGCCTTTTCGATGGCCTTCTTTGCATCACTGACGGCATCTACTACCTCCTTCTTAACCGCAATCTGTGCGTTTTGCTGTTTTACGGCGATTTCCCCGGCGGCGATCTCGCGCACCTTGGCTTTCACCAGTTCCATCCATGCGTTCTTCTCACTCGTGAGCTCGGTCACTGTCATAGGCTTCAACAGGAGGATCAGCTCTTCGGTGGGAACTTTCGGGTTCTCCGTAGTAATCGGGTCAGGCAACTCTGCTGCCGGCTCAATAACGGTATCGCCTTGCGCGCTCAAGACGGGTGCGATACCAACGACCAACACCACGATGGCCAGTCGCAGCCACGCCAAAACCAACGTATCACGAGAAACTCTGCACTTCATTGACGGTCCTTTCCGGTTTCCGAAAAACTATTGTACCGCGCTCCAAATGCCATTTTACCGATATGAACACCAAATAAAAAGAAGCCCCAGGCAATCCGCACATGAACGCGCAATGCCTGGGGACAAGAATCAGGGGAAGAACCATAGCGGGATGGCCCCGGTCCTCCCGGTGGCCGGTGTCTTGATATCGCTAACGGGGACTATACCGAGGCACGCACCCGCTCGGTCTTCAGCAGGGTCACATCCTTCGTTACTTGCGTTTTATCGGCAGCTAAGCCCAAGAGCGCCATGAGCTCTTTCGGTTTCGCGAGTCGACCGTCGGCGTCACGGGTGGTAAAACACAGGGTGGCAGCGGATGCTTCCTGCCGCTTAATCTCCAACGTTTCGAGCATGGGACGAATGTCTACTTCGGCCATGGTGCGTTGCTTCCCACGGTTTTTCCAGCCCCGTCCCTTCTTGGGCTTTTTCTGCTTAACCTTGCGCTCCACGAGAATCTCGTCCTGGGCCATCAATTCGGCCGCCCGTTGAGCCAAATCGGCGGGAGCGTCCGTGGTGATGAGGCTATAGGTGAAACCGTCTACCAGGCTCATCAGGGAATCCCCACGGAGGGGCATGGCCTGATAGTCGAAAGCGTGAAGGCCAGGGGGCAGTTTTTCCTGGATACGGTCAAAGAGCGCCGCCTCGTCCACTTCCTCTTTCAGCATGACATCCATGTAGTCGCCACGGCTGGCCTCACCCACCGGACATGCCGTGGAGAAGGTAACCTTGGGCTGGGCGTGGAAGCCCTGGCTGTAGGCAATGGGCGCTTTCGCCCGACGAAGGGTCCGGAACCAGGCATCCTTCAACTCGAGGTGAGAGAGAAAACGGGCTTCCCCGCTGCGACCAATCTTAAAGCGCACGCGCTGCACGGGGTCCGGCTGCTCGGTGAAATTGGGCGTGTAACCCTCCCACGTTTCTGCCTCTTTGATATGACCGGCTTTCTGCTTCTTCAACATGGTCTTGCAGAGTTCCCGCTCGCGGTAGATGACGCCACACAGGTGACACTTGCCGGCCCGACAGTCCTGGGCGTATTTCAGCTCCATGGCGTTCTGCCAGTCTTTTTGAAACCACTCTTTGGGAATCAGAATATCGATGTGGTCCCAAGGGAGACGCTCATGCACGTCCCGCTCGCGGAATTGTCCGGCCACATCGTAATCCACGTCTTCAATAGCCTTTTCCCAGGCTGAGAAATTGACGTGTTCTTCCCAGGTTTCCAGACGGGCCCCATTCTTCCAGGCCGCCTCGATCAGATCGGCACCACGGCGATCCGCACGGGTCAGGAGCCCTTCGATAAAGGAAGTCTTCGCCTCGTGGCGACCGAATTTGATATCCCGCTGTCCCCGGAACCGGTCGGACAAAATATTCTGCTTGCGGTAGGTCTCTTCGACGGTTATCTGCTCGGCCCACTGGAACGGCGTAAACGGCTTGGGAATAAACGTGGAAACACCGGTCCGCACGCCCGCACGGGGATTAATCTTCTTCCCTTCGCGTACGGTGCGGATCGTCAGATTAGCAATGGCTTCCACGTCCTCGTCCCGCTCCGTCGGCAGGCCAATCATGAAGTAAGTCTTCACGTGGTCCCAGCCGCGGCTGTAGGCCTGGGCGGACATGGTGAGCAACTCTTCGTCGGGGATGAACTTGTTAATCACCGCGCGCATACGGGGCGAGGCCGCCTCGGGGGCGAAGGTCAGTCCACTGCGGCGGACTCCCGCCACCATGTCGGACAACTCCACCGCGTAGGAATCGAGGCGCAGGGAGGGCAACGAAATGGACACGTTGTCCTTGTGCCCTTTGTCGGCCGCCATCTTGACGAGGGTGCGGGGCATGGAAAAGTCGCAGGTAGAGAGGGAGATGAGGGACACGGCATCAAAGCCCGTGTTGTCCAGGGTCTTCTCCATCAAGGTATCAATATTGTCGATGCTCCGCTCGCGCACGGGGCGGGTCACCATACCTGCCTGGCAGAAGCGGCAGCCCTGGGTACAACCCCGGAGTACTTCCAAACCCGCCCCATCGTGCACCAGCGCCGCGTTGGGCACAATGTAGTTGGTGGGATAGTCCGCCCCATCCATATCTTTGACGAGACGCTTAACCACCTTGGGCGCGTCTTCCTTCGGGAGGATTTGGCCGTCGGGCAAGGTTTCGAAGGGATAGAGCTCCGGTACATAAACCCCTTCCAGTTCCGCCATGGCCTGGAGCTTTTCGAGGCGCGTCGCGTCCTTCAAGGTCCGCATCAGGGTCGCGATTTCCATCATGGCGTCTTCGCCATCGCCGATGACGAAGAAATCGATAAAGGGTGCGATAGGCTCGGGATTGAATACCGCCGGACCACCCGCGAAAATCAAGGGCATGGAATCGTCGCGGTCCGCACTGCGAATGGGCAAGCCAGCGAGGTCCAGGGCGTTGACAATATTCGTGAAGGTCAACTCAGACTGAAGGGTAAAGCCGATCATGTCGGCAGCGGTCAGCGGGTCTTTGGACTCCAGCATGAACAGGGGCAATTCCCGTTCACGGAGAATCCTCTCCATGTCAATGCCCGGCGTATAGCCCCGCTCGGCCCATACCCAATCCAGTCGATTCATCTGGGCATAGAGGATGTGGAGCCCGAGATTCCCCAGTCCCAGCTCATACAGATCGGGAAAGAAGAAGCAAATACGCAGCTCCACTTCCGCCGCCTCTTTCTGCGTGCTGTTTAACTCGTTGCCGAGGTAGCGCGAGGGCTTTTCGACCTGGGCGAGGATTTCGGTATCAAGGACGTGACGGAGATTCATGGGCAAGGGAAACCTTTTCGAGAAACGGTGTGGCATACAACGCTCCCTACGGTAACAGCCGAGAGGGAGAAGGTATTCCAGAAAGGTCTGTCTATTGTACCCGTAATGCCCCGCTCAGTGCGAATTCATGCCCTGATTTGCCCTGTTTTATATGGTTTAGCCGCTGGTCCCGTTACTCTGCCAGAGCAGGGTTTCTTCCGAGTCATAAAGGAGCGCTTTCCGGCATCCCGCCTCCTCTGCCGCTTCCCGCACCTGAACGATTAACTCCTCTTGATACCACTCCCGCAGCGGGCGCATGGGCTGATGCCACATGCGACTTTGGCTCTGATCCATCACGTGGATATGGAGCGAATGACTTCGTGCGTTCACACCTGTAATCCTTCTGCACACGTTTTTCGCGCACACTACCTGCGAAAAACACCCTTCCGCAGACTTCCAACCTGCCACTGCTGGAAATCTACCCCCTGATGCTGTGCGGAAAAACCCAAGTCTCCGAAGCAGCCAGAGTCTGAAGGCTATGATAGCACTCCCTCACGTCAAATGCGAGTCCAATTTTGCTCTGGAACGCCCGCTCCACCGCAAATGAATACCAACATCGTCCCCGCGACCATAATTTATTATTCATTCTTGACACACCCAACACCCGGTCATCAGCCGATACGCGACACTCACCCCAAGAGTTGTTCACCCCTGAACACCTCAATCCTGAAATTCTTTTCCATTATACATAGAAACATCATTTTAGGGCCGACAATTTCCCCCTATTGCCCTTTATGGAACAGTTGGCGCGGTATTTGCTTACTATACTTGGTTATCGCCTTGGCGACATGGTTGTTCGTACCGGGGAATATGCCCCACTGATGGTAATCATCTTAACCCAAAAAGGAGTCCACCAATGAGAACACTGAAGTCCACGCTGATGGCTGGCGTTATTGCAGCGGGCGTAGGAATTGCGGGATCGGCCAGCGCCACGCTGCTGACCTTTGACCTCGACAATATTGGCAACTTCGTTAATATCAATCAGAACTATGGTGACCGCGTCACGGCTCTGAGTGACGCCATTGGCTCTTATGGAGAACTCGGAGAAGGCTTTACCGGCAACGTCGTCGCGGACTTCGGTACCGTCGATCCGGCCTTGTGGACCACGGGCTACAGCGACCTGACGAACGTGTTTTTCGACGATGCGGACAGTCAGGGGCCGCTGGAACTGGTGCTGACGGCTGATGCCGGCTTCAGCGTCCAACTCTTCGATTTTGATCTGGGCGCATTTGGGGCCGATCGTACGGTCACCTCGGTCCGGGTTACCAACGAAAACAACGACCTCCTCTACGAATCTCTGGGCGATACGATATCGGGTGCCACCCACAGCGACTACACCTTCACCAGCCCGCTGGTTGGTCAGTCCCTTCGTATCACCATCGACCAGATCGCCTTGGGCGCCTCTTCCGATGATGTGGCGTTGGACAACGTGCGTTTTGGCCAGATTGTAAATGTGAGCCAGCCCGTACCGGAGCCCGCCACGATGACCTTGCTGGGCATGGGCATTGTCGCCATGGCCGCCCGCAGCCGTCGCCGCAAGGCCTGATAGCAGGGCACACGGCCAGTCAATTGACCGGTGATTGTCCCAAAATCAGCCCCGCATCGTGTTTCCCAACCCGTGCGGGGCGTTCTGTATTTTCCAAGGAGATTACGATGCACCCGGCTGCAGCCTGTGGCCGGGGGCCCATGAGAGGCTACTCCGCCTTCACACGGGCCTCATATTGGGCGGCATGCAAATTTTCAGGGTGGACGGGCTCCCCGTTGACATGCTCGTACCAACGTTTCCCGGCTTCCATGGATGGCGCTACGCTCATTGGGACGCCCACCAGATTGAGGGACCAGGGCCCGAAGTTTTTGTTGGGCGGCGTCACAGGCCTGTCGGAGCGAATATTCCAGAAGGTCCCGCGGGCACCACAGTGGGCACCGAGGTCTTGTCCGCCACCGCAGCGCCAGATACGCGCCCCCTTACCGACGTGTAAATTGGTAAAGAGGTTTTCGTAGGGTGCACGACGGTGATGATCAAGGGAGAGATCCGTGCCCCGCCCATTGGAGAAAACATTGCCGGCGCAACGACTGACCGTCAGGTCATGGATGAAGGCACACTGGAAGTCAAAATCGGTAATGAGGTTGTCGTCCCCACTGGCCTCAATACCATGGTGTCCGACTGACTGGCGGTTCTTGTCGGCTTGCCGCTCAGAGGTTATCACCACGCCACTAACGGTGTTGAAGGTACCCCGGACGAATCCGCCGCTGTCCCCATTGTGTACCCGAATGTCACGCACCCAGCAGTGCATGGCCCGCTGGATCGTGAAGGCATTGTATCCCAGCTCTGTAAAATGGCCTTGGTAGGGGGTGTTGGGAAACGCGAAGCCAAGGCCTTCCATGCCCGATTCGGTCACTTCCGCCTCGACGCGATTCAATGACGGCTTCCATTCCGCGCGCAGGTCGAATCGCAGGGGCCGATCAAGGGTAACCTGGTCACCGTCGATGGCCACGATTCGTGCGATAAGCGCAGCGTCGGTGCGCCCGCGAATCTTGTCTACCGAGGTGCGGGGGTCATCACTATAAAGATGGGCGGCCAGCGAGTTGGTCTCGTTATCCACTTGCCGAAGCTCGACGGTTTCACCGACGACGAGGGAGTCGGAGGACTCCACCGTAATCTGCCGATCACCCCGCTTCGCGGTCGGGCGAAGGGGCGTCACCGCATTTCGCGTCATTTTACCCCCGATGGCAACGAAGCCCCCCGACCAGGAATAGTTAGACGTACGCTGCCCCCCGGTTGTCGCCCCCCAATTGGGCTCAATGTCGTTCAGGGGCACATCGATCGTAAAGACACTCTTTTCGGGACCCGCACCGCGCAGCACCACGTTGGGCTTGTCGATTCGGAGGACTTTCGAGATGCGATAGCGCCCTTCGGGCACCCACAGCACGCCCGATTCCATGGCCGCGAGGGCAGCCAGAAAGGCATCGCTGTCATCCGTCACGCCGTCCCCCACCGCCCCGAAGTCGCGGACGTTGTGTGTCACGGGCGGCGTCGGAATAGGGTCTTCGCCGCGATGATAACCCGCAAACGAAAAGTCGGGCAGGCGGCTTTGGGGTGTCCAGGCTTCGCCTTGCACGCCCCAGAGCGCAGAGGTGACGGGTGAGGATTCTTCCTGCGCTACGCAGGCGCCACTGGCCACCAACAAACACACGAACCAACCGATAACCCGCAGGTTTCGCCCCATTCGTCAATCTCCCCTGATGTGGTTACTCCTCGGGCTTGGATATGGCCTTGGAGAGTCTCAGTTGTTTCCGAATGTCTTCCTGAATCTCTTCAGGCGACAGGCTTCCATCGGTCTTGATCACGAGTTCTTTGTGACGGAACAAATCGAGCAACGGAGCAGTCTTTTCGTGGTAGTCGGCGATGCGCTTGCGGATGGCCGCTTCGTTGTCATCTTCGCGGGTGATCAATTTGCCCTTGCACACATCGCACTGATCGGCGACACGGGGCCGGTGTTGAATAATATTGTAGTCGAGGCCGCACTCACTGCACAGGCGACGCGAGAGCACGCGCTCCATCACCACTTCATCAGAAACGTCGATGTGGATGACCGCGTCAATATCGTAGCTTTCAAGAAAGAACTGGGCCTGACGGTGGCTACGTGGAAAGCCATCGAGAATGAAACCATAGTTCCAATCGTGTTCACTGAGGCGCTGACGGATTACGTCTTCCACCACATCGTCGGGCACGAGGTTACCCTCATTGATAATTCGCCGTACCTGGGCGGCCAGCTTGGTGTGGTTTTGAATGTTCCAGCGGAAGATATCCCCTACGCTGATGTGGGTCAACTCATAGTCGCGGGCCAGCATGATGGCCTGCGTACCCTTACCACAACCCTGAACGCCCATTATTACGTATTTATGCATTGGCTAGAAT
>JAUIMA010000333.1 GCA_030432675.1 Candidatus Hydrogenedentota bacterium
TCCCCCGCCCCAAGACCGCGCAGCGAGTAAGTGAATTCTCGTCGGGCGAACTTGCGGCACAACCGGAGTCGCTTGGGGCGGGTGGCATCCGTGACGAGGCTTTGAAGAGGGGGACAGCCTCGACTGGCATCGTAGTTGTGGGTACTCAGGATTTTCTTTTTCGCCCACGTGAATTTTTTGACTACGGCGTGGGTTACTACGTCGAGGCAGTCCCCGGGGACAGCCCCGACTGGCTTCGTGGTTGTGGGTACTCAGGATTTTCTTTTTCGCCCGCGCGTTTTTTTTGGCTACGGCGTAGTTTACTACGTCGAGGCAGTCCCCGAACAAGAAACGCCGTGTGGAATCCGGGGGGATTCTACACGGCGTGGGAGTGTTTGGTGGGGTGCTGTTACTACCAGCGGATCATGGCGGAGGCCCAGGTGAGGCCCCCTCCGAAGGCGGCGAGGAGAATGGTGCTGCCTTCTACGATACGTCCTTCGGCCCGTGCCTGGTCGATGGCGACGGGGATGGAGGCGGCGCTGGTGTTGGCGACTTTCATCACGTTGAGATAGATCTTATCTTCGGTGAGGCCCACACGCTTGGCGGCGGAGTCGATGATGCGTTTGTTGGCCTGGTGGGGGATGAAGAGGTCGATGTCTTTCACCTTCAGTCCGGTTTGATCGAGGGCGACTTCGATGGCTTCGCCGAAGGCACCGATGGCCCGTTTATAGAGGGCCTGACCGTTCATGCTGACACCGAGCTCGATGTCATTGATGTTTTCCTTTGTGATGGGCTGACGGGAGCCGCCGGAGGGAATGGCGAGAATGTCGGCCGCACTGCCGTCGGAACGGGTGTAGGTCGAAATGATACCGTGTTCGCCTTCCGAAGCCTGGATGACGGCCGCACCGGCACCATCGCCAAACAAAACGGCGGTGTCGCGTTTGTGCCAGAGCAGGTGGTCGGAGAGTTTTTCGCCGCCCACGAGCAAGATGGTCTTATGGACACCCGCACGGATGAGGGCGTCGGCATGTTGGAGGCCATAGACAAATCCAGAACAGGCCGCGTTCAGATCACTGGCACCCGCGTTGCAGGCACCCAGATTGTGCTGAATGACGCAGGCACTGGAGGGCATGAGAAAGTCGGGCGTGAGACAGGCGCAAATGACGTAGTCGATTTCTTCGGGGGTGATGCCCGCGTCGGCGATGGCTTTTTCGGCGGCCTTGGTGCCCATGTCGGAAACGGCTTCCGAAGGGTCGGCAAAGTGGCGCTGCTCAATACCCGAGCGCTGCCGGATCCATTCGTCGTTGGTATCGACAAATTTGGCCAGGTCATCATTGGTAACTATACGTTCGGGCAGGTAGTGCCCTGTGCCGGTAATACGGGCGTGAATCATTGGGTTTATCTCCAACCGGGTTACCCCTTCGATACCAGGTCGCCACCGGGTGTGGATCGCCATGGGAAGGGGGGGCAGGTTCGGCGTATTGTGTCACAATTGAGGGGTAAAATGAAACCCGAACCGTTAAAAGTGCCCTTAAAAACAGGGCAAAACTACCGCCCGGTAGGTAAGCCTTGGTCGGGAATCTATTGGGATTGACGGGCTTTTTCGACAGCGCGGAACGATCTATTCGAGGTAGCCCAGGGATTCCAGCGCCTTCCAGTCGTCGGCGTTCAGGTTCTCCGTGCCCTGAGCGCCCAGAGGCGTGGCCGTGACCCAATCGGTGACGTGCTGAGAAAGGGCCTTTACCCGGGCGGGGTCCTTGGCGGCCAGGTCGGCCAATTCACCGGGATCCTCGGGCAGGTAGAAGAGGGCACGCTTGTCGCCATTGAGGATGAGCTTCCAGCCTTCCAGCAAGACGGACTGACGCATGGGGCCCGCATCGGCCATGGCACTCTTTACGCCCGGCACGTTGGGGACGGCTCCACCGTAGGTTTCAATGACCCGGACCCGTTTTTCGGGCATGGCGTCGTTGAGCAGGTCGAGGCCCACCATGCCCTGGGGCTTGGGCAATCCGGCGAGACCCAGCAAGGTGGGGCCCACATCGATGCCCCGTGCGGGTGCCTGGCTCCGGCCCGGGGTGACGCCTTCGGCGCGCACCATAAGAGGAATGTGCATATTGGTCTGATGCACCCGTCGTCCGTGTCCCAGATAGTCGTGTTCGTAGAGGCTCTCCCCGTGATCGCCCACAAAGAGCACGTGGGTATTGGGCGGCAGGGCCGCGAGAATGTGGCTGATTTCGTTGTCCGTGAAGGCCACTTCCGAGTCATACTTGGCCCGCACTTTTTCCACATTGTCGAGGCGCCAGGCCCGTTTCCCCGAAGGATTGAATTTACGGTGCATCTTGTAGGGCGCGTGGGGGTCGGAGTAATGGATCCAGGCGAAGAAGGGTTTGTCTGCTTCCCGGTTCTTCAGGTAGTCCAGGGCGAGGCGGGTCACTTCGTCGCCATCGCGTTCGGCCTTCATGAAGCCCCAGCGCTTCTTGTGGAATTCGTCGTTGTAATCATCAAAGCCGCGGCCGAGTCCGCTCAGCTTGTCCTTAAGGGTCCAATTACTCTGGACGCAAAAGGTATAGTAACCGGCGGCCTTAAACTGCTCGGCCACAAGGGGTACGGATTCGGGCATGCGGAGTCCGTTGCGCGTGGTGCCAGTCATTCGGGGGAATCGTGCGCTGAGCATGGCGCCGAAGGACGGGTTGGTCAGGGGGATTTCGCAGACCACGTCTTCAAAGAGGAGGGCTTCCTCGGCGAAGGCATCGAGGTGGGGGCTGGTTTCGAGTGGATAGCCGTAGGCGCCGAGTCGGTCGGCGCGCAGGGTATCGACCGAGAGGAAGACGACGTTGGGTGCCGCAGCCCACACGGTGAGGGGAGCGACCAGAAAACATACGAGAGATAGAAACAGGGACTTCACAATAGGGCCTATGGGTAGGTTGGGGCCGACCCGGGGCCACGGCAGCAGGACACCGCTGGGGTCAGCGGGAAATGACTTACTGCTTAAGCGTGATGGTCAGGGGTATGTGGACCGACAACGTTTCGATGGTGCCATCGTCGGCACGAATCGGCACGGCTACGCCATCACCGCGGTAGGCGGTGAAGGTGAGGTTGAAATTGCCGGGGGGAGCCTCGAGGGGCACCTGGACAGCGAGGGACCATGTATCGTCGCCTGCTTTTACATCGCCTTCTTCGCCGTCATCGTGAAGTTTCAATTTGCGCGAAGGTTCTTCTTCAATGACGCCCACGATGGAGGCGATGATATCGTTCTTGTCTTTCACGTCGATGGAGACGAGGGCCGTGTCACCGGGGTGGAGGGCCAGGGGCGTGATGCCCGCCTGCACGAATTCGGGCACGCCGCCGAGGGAATTGCAGCCCGTCAGAAGGGGCATGGAAGCAACGGTAAGTAGGGCCAGAACGTAGGATTTCATGCATATACTCCGCCCGAACCATTCGGGAAACGGTTGATTCGTTTTGTGGGTAACGCCCCCCACCACAAACCGGTTGACGGTGGGTGCAATCGGGAGCAGTTTCTATGGCCTAAGCCTATCCCAGCGGTCCCATTCGAGTCAACCTGCGGGGCGACTACGGAAACCCCTTCGGACCCTGTTTTTCTCCCGGCTGACCAAAAGACCGTCGGCGACGTTTTTAGGGTATGGTGTAACTGAGGAGCGCTACCATGAGCAAGAACGATGCGGCACTGTTGGAACGTTGGATTGATGGGCGGGATGCGGAGGCTTTTGCGGAATTGGTCCATCGCCATGCGGGCATGGTGCTCGCCACGAGTCGGCGGATATTGGGCAATATGTCGGACGCGGAGGAAGTAAGCCAGGAGTGTTTTCTCCAGGTCAGTCAGGCGACCCGTACTATTGTGCCTTCGCTGGGTGGTTGGCTCCACCGGGTGGCCACCAACCGCGCTCTGGACCGGCGGCGCAGTGATACGCGACGGGCCACGCGGGAGGAAGTCTATGCCCAGGAGCGCCCCACGATTACCGAGCCCACGTGGCGGGATATCCAAGAGCACATCGATGACGTCATCGCCCAACTACCCGACGACCTGCAGGTGCCGCTGGTCCTCCACTTCTTTGAAGGGCATACCCATCGGGAAGTGGCGAAGAGTCTGGGGCTTTCCCGCTCGGCGGTGACGGGGCGCATCCAACGGGCCATCGCCACCATCCGGGAAGAGCTGGATGCACGGCACGTGACCTTGAGTGTGACGGCCTTGACCGGTTTGTTTGCCGCCTATGAAGCACCAGCGGCCTCGCCCGCCCTGTTGGAGCGACTCCACAAGATTGGATTGGCAGACCGGCAGGCCCCCACGGTGCAGCAGTCCCGTTGGTATGGGCGTCTCGTCGTTCCTGCGGTGGTATTGGCCGCGGCGATATTGTGGGTCGGTGGGGCGCAACTACTGTCTCGTCACGGGAACGCGGTCACCCGGCCGGTCCCGTCGACGACGCCGAAGCACCTGCCGCCCCCGTCTTTGGCGGAACCCGTACCCATCCCGACGCGCGCCGAGACCGTGGCTGCGCCAGCGCTCATCCCGGCTGCCGCTGCGGTCGTGGATCAGCCAAGGCCCTCCAAGGATATGCTCCGCCTCCAATGCGTGGATAGCACGGGAAAACCGGTTGCGGGTGCTGAAGTGTATCATGTGCGCACCGTGTCTCGCGTGCCAGACATGATGCAGCCCCACAAGCCGGGAGACATCATCCGGGAGCCGTTTGGTCCGGTCACTACGGATGAGGACGGCTTCGTGGAAGTGCCCGATGTGGATGGGGCCGCCGGGCCCGCTAAGACCTACTACGCCGCATATGCCCGCGTGCCGGACAAATTGGTGGGGGCATGGATGCATTCGGAGCGTTCCGACAAGGATGATGGTTGGGACCGAATCACCCTGGTGCCCTCCTGCACCCTGAGTGGCGTGGTTACCGTGCCCTCCGGCATCGATGTGACGACCGTCACGCTGAATGTCTTGACCGTGCGAATCCAGACGGGGGATATTGGCTATGGGACCTCCTTTTCCGCTGCCTCCAAATACCGTCCGCCCCTCTGGCCCGACGTATTTTCTGCCACCCCGGCGGCCGACGGTACATTTCAACTCGGCGATGTGCCCAAGGGGCAAGCGTGCTACCTCGAATTTACAGGTCCGGGGCTTGGTGAGTCTCAGTATCGTACCTTCGATGCCAGCCACGATGAGGCTATCACGGTGGCCATGGCACCCGAATCCACCCTTTCCGGCACGGTGCGTTTTGTGGATGGCGCACCGGCCATCGACTACCCCGTATTCGCCCGACCTTTTGGACGCGAGACGGGCCTTGGTGTTACCACTTCCTTTACCGCGCTCACCGATGCCTTTGGGCGCTACACCATATCGGGCATTCCCGGGGGGCGTTACTCGCTCAAATTGCAGCACTATGGATCGCCGCCAGAATGGATTTCCCGTGTCGTGGCAGGCTTTGATGTGACCGCTGCCACCGCCTACAACGATGTGGACTTCCTCGTGGAAAAGGGGGCGCTTCAGACGGGGCGGGTGCTGGATGAAGAGACCGGGGCACCGATTCCCGAGGTTGGGCTGGCCGTCATGAATCCCCGTGAAGACGACTTCGATTTGCAGGCGCAGCTCATCGGCTCGACCGAGACGGATGAAGAGGGAGCCTTCGCGTTTCGGGTGCCCACGGGCGATTCCTATCTATATGTGTATAAGAGTCCCGAGGCCTATGTTTACCCGGAAGGCCAGGGGAAAACCTTTATCACCGTCCTCTCTGGAGAGCTGGTTAAGACTCCGCTGACACTTACGTTGGCCGCAAAGAGCGCAGCGGCCATGGAGCCTGTAGGAAAAGGAACCCTGGAAGGGCGTGTGGTGAATGCGCAAGGCAAGGGTCTCGAAGGGGTACCCATTCAACTCGGAAGAAAGTACCGACACGGAGAGAACGACCGACAGGAGCAGTCACCTTCCCAGCCCACCGATGAAGCGGGCCGTTTTTCGATGACGGTCCCGGCTCAGGGTGAATACCAATTGGTGGTGGGCGGTAATCGGTTCAGCCGGGTGTCTTCAGAGTGGGTTGCAGTAGTGGCCGATGCGACGGAAAGCTTCGGGGATATTGTGGTGGAGGAATACACGCAAAGCATCTCGGTGGCGGTATTGAACTACGCGATAGTTCCCGGTATGTCGCCCCCCTACGTGGGCGTGTACCACGGCGAGACCGATGAGGCTATCGCGGACGGTCCTGTGGGGCAAGATGGGCGCGTCACTTTTTATGTGCCCGAGGCGCCGCTGAAGATCGGCGTTTCCCGGGATGGATTCAAGCGATTCGAAGCGGCAATAGAACCGGGCTACGAAATCGAGGTAGAACTCGAGCCCGCAGAATGAGCGGGGGAATGATTGCGGCATAGCACGATGTTGACGTGAGATGGCGGACGATGTTTGGGTGCCAACGTCAAGCCGCGCATAGACGCTGCCGGGAGAGGTAAATCACGGGGTGCGCTTTGGGCTTCACGTTTCCTTCTTTCACCGCCAAATTCCCCGCTCACCAAGGGTCTTTCTTCTTGATACGAAGTGCTTTTGAGCGCACACTAAGAGTGCATACTTGAGAAAGGAAGTGGATATGAAGGCGACGGTCTTGGATATGAGACGTAATCCGAAAAAGATACTTGATGCGATAGAGCGCAACGAGACGGTCACCCTGACAAACCGGGGAAAGTCGGTTGCGCGCATTGAGCCGATTCGCAATGCAGAGCGGCCCCGCGTCGAAGATCTCGACATTTTTGGTATGTGGGCAGACCGCGAAGAAATGTCCGATCCCGTCGCCTACGTGCGCTCATGCAGAAACGGTCGTGTTACCGTTCCTTGAATAAATCCACATACCGCACAAAAGTCCATCCGGGGGATGGAAATCTCGTGTCGCGAACCCGTATCGTGGGGCGGCGTGTGTCGCTGGGTTCCCAACCCGTGCGATGTGGTTGCGCCTGGTTCATCAGAAAGGTATTCCCATGAAGTACGTCTCCCTCGCGGTGTGCACCCTGTGCCTCGCGTTCCCTGTTTCCGCCGCCGAATCCCCCGCCTTTTCGGGGATGAGTTATCTCGACAATGGCACGGTCCGAATTGGTATCAACCTCGATATCGGCGGGGCCATCACCTACCTGTCCCCATCGGGTAGCGACGAAAACATGATCAACAG
>JAUIMA010000334.1 GCA_030432675.1 Candidatus Hydrogenedentota bacterium
TCCATTACCCATGCCGTTTCGGGCGGTGCCGCATTGCCGGAAGACGTGCATCGCCGTTTTCAGGAGCGATTCGGCATTACGATTCTCGAGGGCTACGGCCTTTCGGAAACGAGTCCCATCGCAACCTTCAGCCGTGAAGGCGATGAGTTGAAGGTCGGCTCCATCGGCAAACCCATCTGGGGCGTTGATCTGGCCATTAAACGGGAAGATGGCAGTTTCGCGGATGTCGATGAAGTCGGCGAAGTGGTCATTCGCGGACACAATATCATGAAGGGCTACTACAATCGGCCCGAGGCGACCCGGGAAGCCATTGTGGATGGATGGTTCCATTCCGGAGACATGGGAAAGCGGGATGAGGACGGGTTCTTTTACATCGTGGACCGGAAGAAAGATCTGATTATCCGTGGCGGGATGAACATTTATCCCCGGGAGATCGAAGAAGTCCTTTACGGGCACCCCAAAGTGCTGGAGGCGGCGGTCATCGGGATACCCGACGATATGCGTGGGGAAGAGGTCAAAGTCTATGTGTCGCCCCGAGAGGGCCAGACCCTGGATGGTGATGAGATCCACGCCTATATGCAGGAGCGCATGGCGAAGTATAAGTGGCCCAAGGAAGTGGAGATACTGGCCGAGCTCCCCAAAGGGCCGACCGGCAAGATTTTGAAACGGGAGCTGCGAGACAACTGATCGGCTTCGGTCACATTTCGCTTCGAAAGACGCCCCGTGGGCGTAACGCGGCAGAACAGTAGTGAGAAAGTCCATCAAAGGGCGATTTTTTCAGCGACAATTCGGAATTCACTAGACTATTTGCAATGATCGTGGTATATACTTATCGGTAGGTCGGGCGTGAAGTCGACGAGATACAGAACCCGGTAATCCACCTGCCGTTGCGCTGTTTGAAGGCGTAGTGGCCCTGCGCAAGACGCTATGGAGGCAAAACCCATGCAATTGGACGATAAAGAAAAACAGGCATCCCTGGATGTCGCGGAAGATTCCCGTCAAACCGATTGGCAGGAGCCGAGCTTCGTCGCGGAACTCTTTCAAGGTAACTTCGCCTGGGGTCACATTCATCCCTTTCCCTTGCAGTCCGCCGAAGACAAGAAAATTGGTGATGACTACATTGAGGTATTGCGTACGGTGTTGGAGGAGCATATCGATCCCAGCGATGTGGATCGCACCGGTGAGGTGCCCCAGAGCGGCCTCGATGCCCTCGCGGCCGTGGGGGCCTATGGGATGAAAATTCCCAAGGAGTATGGTGGTCTTGGACTCAGCCAGACCAACTACAGCCGCGCCTGTGCCTTTATGAGCAGCTATTGCGCTTCGACGGCGGCCGGCATAACGGCCCACCAGAGTATTGGTGTGCCCCAGCCCCTTAAGCTCTTCGGCACGAAGGAACAGAAAGAAAAGTTTCTGCCACGTATCGCCAAAGGGGCGGTGACGGCCTTTGCGCTCACCGAGCCGGGCGTCGGGTCGGACCCGGCGAAGATGGTCACGACGGCGACGCCCTCGGAAGACGGATCGCACTATGTGATTAACGGTCGGAAATTGTGGATCACCAACGGCACCCGCTGTGAGATGATGGTGGTCATGGCGCGCACGCCTTCTATCATGGTCAATGGCAAGGAAAAGAAGCAGATTTCGGCCTTTGTGGTAGAAACCAATACCCCCGGCTTTGACGTGATTCACCGATGCGACTTTATGGGCATTCGGGGTATTCAAAATGGACTCTTGAATTTCGACAACGTGAAGGTGCCCGCCGAGAATATCATTGGCAAGCCCGGCGAAGGACTGAAGATTGCCCTGGTGACGCTGAACACGGGACGCCTCTCGATCCCCGCCACGACTTCGGCCGGTGGCAAGGCCGCCATTCTTGCGGGTGGCAAATGGGCCGCAGAGCGCAACCAGTGGGGCGCCCCCATTGGCAAGCACCAGAACACCGCCCAGAAACTAGCGGTATTTGCCTCCGATACCCTCGCTATGGAAGCCGTTACGTGGCTGGGTTGTTCTATGGCCGACAAAGGCGGTAGTGACATCCGTATCGAAGCCGCCATGGCCAAATATTTTACGACGGTCCACGGGTGCCAGATCGCCGACGATTTCCTCCAATTGCGTGGGGGACGTGGCTACGAGACGGCTGAGTCCCTTGCCAAACGGGGCGAGGAGCCCATTCCTGCGGAGCGTATGGTGCGGGATGCCCGCATTGCCCGCATCGTGGAAGGCACGGATGAGATCATGCGGCTCTTCATCGCTCGGGAAGCCATGGACGCTCACGTGCGCCAGATTATGCCGCTCATGATGCCGGGCGGCAACAAGATGAAGCATGTCTTCAGCAGTTTCCTGCCCTTTTATGCCAAGTGGTATCCCAAGCAGTGGTTGCCGGCGGGTAGCAGCTACGATACGCGCTACTTGAATGCCCGCAACCAATCCCACCTGACTTTCATCGGGAAGTATGCCAAGAAGCTGGCCCGCACCATGTTTCACACCATGGCGAAGTATCAGCAGAAGCTGGAGCGGGAGCAGCTCATCATGGCGAACTTCGTTGATATCGGGACGGACCTCTTTGTTATGGCGGCCGTGCTTTCCTACACCGATGCCCTCCTGGAAACGGCGGAGGATAGAGACGAATTGCAGCGTCTGGCCGATCTCTTTTGCACGGATGCCCGCGATCGCATTACGGCGAATCTCAAGGCAGTGGGCAAGAATCACAACAGCATGTACACCCAGGTGGCGAACGATGTCATGAAAGGCAAGTTCGATTGGATGTGTACGGACATCTACACCGACGTGCCTCAGGGCTATATGAAGTACATGAACGAGAGTATCGACGCCTTCGAAGCCAAGCATGGTAAGAAGATAGCCACGACAGAACTTGAAGAAGCACCGGCAGTGGCAGAGCCTGCAGAGGTCTGACCAGACGATATAAGTGACAGTTTACTACGGCGCGGTCCATCGGGGCCGCGCTTTTTTTCGTCAGGGGGATGGGGCGTCACGACGCTACCGGTGGGCAGAAAGTCGTTTCCGGGGTATGGCGTGGCGCCATGCGTTTTTTGGGCGTGTTACCTTCAGCGGCTATACTGGGTCTAACACGAACAGGGCATTGGCGAATCGCGCGCTCGATTTCGGGGTGATCGTGTGTTGCACAATGGAGAGATTGGAGAAGACATGAGTGAAGATCTGACCCCGCCGGACAATTCCCGCATACCCTGGTGGCAAGCCGTATTGTTCTCGGCCATGGCGGGCGGGATGGCCTGGGGGATTCGCGGTCAATATGGCCACGAAACCGGTGCCATGATAGCGGGCGTGTTGGTAAGCCTAACGCTGATTTTTCTACTTTGTCCGGGAATCAGTTCGCTGCAGTCTGTCCGTGCGGCGGCGCTTTGCACCGTGGCCATGGGTATCGGCGGCACGATGACTTACGGGCAGACGGTTGGGCTTTCTCATGATACGGGGGTGGTTGGCAACTGGGGCGCCTGGCGTTGGGGGATGTTGGGCCTGGCGGTGAAGGGAGGGATTTGGATTGGATTGGCCGCGTTTTTCCTGGGCATGGGCCTGGGTGGGAAGCGGTACGGCGCCCTTGAGATGATGAAGTTAGTCATTCGCATGCTCTTTGCGTCTTTTGTAGGCTGGGCACTACTGAACCGACCTCACGATCCGGACAATATGCGACTGCCGTACTTTTACTTCTCGGATCACTGGCACTGGGAGCCGGAGGTACTGGAGCGCGAGGGGCAGAAATATCGGCCTGAAGTGTGGGGAGGATTGCTCTTCGCACTTGTCACCGCAGTTACGTATGCCGTTCGCGTGAAAGGGGATAAGCTTGCGCGGAACATGGCGCTCTGGGGGCTCCTTGCGGGCGCACTTGGTTTTCCCCTCGGACAATGTCTTCAGTCCATCAACTCCTGGAATCCGGCCTTTTTCACCGAAAGTTTTCTGGCACCTATAACACGGTATTTTAACTGGTGGAACGCCATGGAGACGGGCTTCGGCACGGTGATGGGGGCTGTCGTCGGGTTGGGACTCTGGGTCAATCGGGCGCGTATTGACCTGAGGCCAGACCCGGACGAAAAGCCCATGGCCTTTTGGCTGGAGGGGCTCTTGATGGCGATTCATATTCCCGCCCTGATCGCGGTGGTCTTTCTGGGAGGGGCGTGGGCGGACGGCCTGTATGATTACGGTATTGTGCTGGCGGCCATTCCCCTAATCGCCTGTGTTAACGGTCGGTACTGGCCCTACCTTCAGCTACTCGCTGTAACGATGTTACCCATCGCCGGAAAAACAACGATGATGATGATTCGGTATAGCGGCGGTAACATCGAAGTCGGCGTGGCCTTCTCTCATTTCTTTTTGCTACCCATGGTTGCGGCGACGGCGCTGGCCCTGTGGGCGGCCCGCCGAGTACAACGGGGCGAGGGGACGCCAACTCTGATTCGCGACGCCTTGCTCTTTACCACGTGGATGTACTTCTGGCTGAATCACGCCTTCTTCGACTTCCCCTGGCCCTGGTTGCCTTGGGGCGGGCGCACCGTTCATGGTATGTTCTTTCTGCTCTGTGCCGCAGGAATTACGTGGATGGTCTATCTCCATCGGCGCACGGTGACAGCAACAAACCCCGCAAAGTAATAGAGGAATTGAAGTGGAAGTACATACGAATTCGACGGATGAGAAGTGGGTTTCCTGGTGGCAGCCCGTAGTGTTCGCCGCCATGGCCGGTGGCCTGGGATGGGGGATCCGGGGGCAGTATGGCCACGAGACCGGGGCCATGATTGCGGGTGTATTGGTGAGCCTTACGCTCATGTTCTTACTGTGTCCCGGTTTCGCCACGGCCTCGGTCGTGCGGGCGGCTGCGCTCGCCACCGTCGCCATGGGTATCGGCGGCACCCAGACCTATGGGGTGACCTTGGGCTTGACCCAGGACAGCACCGTGATCGGCAACTGGGCGGCTCTGCGCTGGGGATTGCTGGGTTGTCTTATTAAGGGAGGGCTCTGGATCGGGTTCGCGGGTCTATTCCTGGGTATCGGGCTCGGCGGAAAACGGTACACGGCCCTTGAAGTGTTCTTGTTGTCCCTGGGCATGGTCGCGATTTCATTCGTGGGCGCGTGGCTCTTCAATTCCCCGTTTGACCCGGAAGCCGGAAAGCTCCCGGCCATCCACTTCTCCAACCTCTGGCAATGGCTTCCTGAGAACGAGGGACGTCCCCGGCAGGAATCCTGGGGGGGATTGCTATTCGCTTTCGCGCTGGCCTTTGGCTATGCGACCTGGCGAAAGGTCGATGTGCTTGCCCGTAATATGGGCCTCTGGGGCCTCCTCGGCGGCGCGTTGGGCTTTCCACTGGGCCAGTGTCTCCAGGCCTACCATGCGTGGAACCCGGAAGTATTCAAGCAGGGCATCTGGACCAACCTCGACCCCTACATGAACTGGTGGAACACCATGGAGACCACCTTTGGCTTCATCATGGGCGCGGCCCTCGGGCTGGGGCTTTGGCTCAACCGTCGGCGTATCGCCGTTGCGTCCACGCCCGATGGCCCCACCATGCCGTTGGCGCTGGAGGGCGTGTTACTGTGCCTCCATGTGTTCCTGCTTATCCGCATGACCTTCTTTGGCGGCTGGGTAGATGGCGTCTACGGCTCCGGGCTTATTCTGGTGATTATTCCCTGGGCCTGCTGTGCGGGGGGACGCATCTGGCCGTGGCTCCAGGTGACGACCATCACGATGCTGCCCATCGCTTCCAAGACGGTGGTAAATCTGACGGTGAAATCCGAGGACATCGCGCCAGTTGCTGGCTGGGCCATTTATTTTGTGCTGCCATTGCTCTTGGCGACGGCGCTGGGCGGTGTGTTTGCCTGGCGCGCATTGAAAGGGCAGGATACGGCGCGATTTGTGGTAATCGCTTTCCTGCTGAATCTCTGGCTGTATTTTGGCCTGAACTATGCCATCTTTCAATTCCCGTGGCCCTGGGCCGAATGGACGGGCCGGACGCCGAGTGGAATTGTCTTTACGGTGTTTCTCTTCGGCCTGACTGCCATGGTCTGGATGAACTGGAAACGGGGTGTGGGAAATGGGCCCGACCATCCGGACACCTGAGGCGGACTGGGAGGTGTCCCGGCATGACGTCGTGTGAGTGTGCCACGGAGAGCTCATCAGAACTTTTCCACGTACGTCAACCCGTCTCGTCCAGGTCACTACGATAATTCTGGTTAGGGACCAAGATTCATGACTGACCCCATTGAAATCACCGCCACCATCATGACTTTGATCTGCGTCGTACTCACAGCGCGACAGCATATCTGGTGCTGGCCCACGGGTCTCGTGGCGGTGGTTCTTTATGGCTGGATTTTCTATGAGGCCAAACTCTACTCGGACTTCGGACTCCAGATCGTGTACGTCTTTATGCAACTCTACGGCTGGTACCACTGGCTCTACGGCGGCCGGGAGCGGGCGGCACTTCCCGTAACCCGGCAGTCGGCACCGCAGAATGCCGCGTGGGCCGCTCTGGCCCTCGCGGGCACCCTGGGGCTGGGTTATGTCATGGCGAGCCGAACCGATGCGTCCCTTCCCTACGCCGACGCCTTTACCACCGTAACAGCCCTCGTGGCCCAGTGGCTCCTGGCGCGGAAAAAGTTGGAGTCGTGGCTGCTCTGGATTGTCATTGACATCGTGTGCGTCCGCAATTACTGGCTCAAGGAATTGACTGTCACCACCGGCCTCTACACCATCCTGCTGGTGCTGGCCGTCGTAGGTTACTTCACGTGGTGGAAGTCCATGAACGCCAATCCGGCGGAAGTGGCCAGGGAAGCATGACTACTGGCCTCACCCTCGGCAAGTTTGCTCCGCTCCACAAGGGGCACCAACGTGTTATCGAGCGCGCCCTGGCGGAGAACGACCATGTCATTGTCCTGATTTATCACGCGTCCGAGCACACGCCCATCCCCTTGTCCCGGCGGGCAGGGTGGATTACCGCCTTGTATCCGTCCATCGAGGTTATCGAGTGCCCCGACGGTCCTATGGAAGTGGGGGACACGCCGGAAATCAAGCGCATGCACGAGGATTACATCATCGGTAGACTCTTCGGACGGAGAATTGA
>JAUIMA010000335.1 GCA_030432675.1 Candidatus Hydrogenedentota bacterium
CTGGAAGACACCGACGGCGACGGCCATTTCGACAAGCGCTCCGTCTATGTGGATAACCTCGCGTGGCATACGGCGGTGACCTGCTATGACGGCGGTATCTTCGTCGGCGTTCCACCCGACATTCTCTATTGCAAAGACACGACCGGCGACGGCGTCGCCGATCACCAGGAAGTGGTTTACACGGGCTTCAGCCTGAAGAACGTCCAGGGCTTGATGAACACCCTGAAGTGGGGTCTCGACAACCGCATCTATGGCGCTACGAGCACCTCGGGTGCCGACGTAAAACCGGGCAATGACCCCGCGGCCCTGCCCCTTTCGCTTCGTGGCCGTGACTTCAAGATCGAGCCCAAATCCCGCAAGCTCTCCCCCATCTCCGGTGGTGGGCAGCACGGCATGAGCATGGACCCCTGGGGCCGCCGCTTTGTGAGTTCCAACAGCGACCACATCCAGCAGGTCATGTTTGACGACCACTACCTCGCCCGCAACCCCTATCTCGCGGCCCCCGGCTCGCGTAAGAGCATCGCCTCCGATGGCGCTGCCGCCACGGTCTATCGCATCAGCCCCGTGGAACCCTGGCGTATTGTCCGCACCCGTCTGCGCGTCAAGGGCATCGTCCCCGGCGTTGTGGAAGGGGGCGGCACCCCGGCGGGCTACTTTACCGGTGCCACGGGCGTGACCATCTATCGCGGTAACGCCTGGCCCGAAGCATACTATGGCAACGCCTTCATCGGTGACGCGGGCAGCCAGTTGGTTCACCGCAAAACCATCAATGAAGACAATATTCTGTTGGTGGCCGACCGCGCCGACGAAAACACCGAGTTCCTCCGCTCCACGGACACCTGGTTCCGCCCGGTTCAATATGCGAACGCGCCCGACGGTACGCTCTATGTCATGGACATGTACCGCGAGATCATCGAGCACCCCCTGAGCCTTCCCCCGCTGATCAAGAAGCACCTGGACCTCACCAGTGGTCACGACCGGGGTCGTATCTATCGCGTGCTCCCCGATGGCTTCAAACAGCCCGCCTTGCCGCGGCTTCACGAAGCCGACAGCGCCACCCTCGTGGCCACGCTGGATCACGACAATGGCTGGCACCGCGAAACGGCTGCCCGCCTGATCTATGAGCAGCAGAACCCCGACGCCGTGGCCCCGGCCCGCAAGCTCGTGACTTCCGGCCACCGTCCCGAAGGCCGCATCCGCGCCCTTTACGCCCTGGACGGCCTCGGCGCCCTCACGTCGGCCGACGTCTTACCGGCGCTGAAAGATGCTTCTCCCAAGGTACGTGAACACGCCCTTCGCCTTTCGGAAGCCTTCCTCAATGACGACCCGGCCCTGCTGGACGCCGTGTTGGCCCTCCAGTCCGACGCGACGCCCCAGGTCCAGTATCAGCTGGCCTTCAGCCTCGGCGCGGCTACGGATTCCAAGCGCAACGCTGCCCTGGCCCAGATGCTCGTGAAGCACCTCGATGAACCCTGGATTCAGTTGGCTGCGAAAAGCTCCCTCTATATCGGGGCCGATGAAGCGCTCCAGCATGTGCTGGCCGATGCCGGATTCCGGGCCCATGAGAAAGCCCCCGCACTGGTCCAGGAATTGGCCAAGTATGCGGGCGCCACAGGTTCGAAAGAAACCCTGGCCGCAGCCGTCGCCAAGTTGGATGGCCTCACCGGTGAGGATGCCAAACTGGCCCAGGCTGCCGTCCGCGGTATTATTGACGGCATGCAGCTCGGTGGACAGGGTCCCCTGGCACCCGAAGTGCTGGCCCAGAGCACATTGGCCCAGGGCCTGTTGAAAGACATGCTCGCCAGCGCCCGCGTCACGGCACAGAAAGCCGATGCCAAGCCCGCTGACCGTATTGCCGCCATTAAGAATCTCTCCTTCGCCCCGGCGGAAGAGTCCATCCCCCTGTTGGGTGAAATCCTGGCGACGCCCGGCTCCAGCGACGTGCAGATTGCGGCCATCAAGGCCGTAGGTAGCTACAGCGCTGACCGTGGTGCCGAAACCCTGATCAGCCACTTCAACAGCTACAGCCCGACCGTCCGTGCCCAGGCCGTGGAAACCCTCTTCTCCCGCAAGAGCTGGACGGGACTCACCCTGGCCGCCATCGAATCGGACCAGCTCTCCGCCAAGGCACTGGACTCCAACCGGGTCCATTTCCTGCTCAATCATCCGGACGGAGCCATCAAAGAAAAGGCCACGGCGCTCTTGGGCTCCCGCAAGCCTACGGCCCGCGATGAAGTGGTAGAGAAATACCGTCCTGCACTTACCATGGCGGGTGATGTGGAAAAAGGCCGTGCCCTCTTTATCGAGCAGTGCAGCAAGTGCCACCAGCTCGAAGGCAAAGGCTTCGCGGTAGGACCGGATCTGGCATCCATCGGGGCCCGTGGTGCGGAGGCTATCCTCCTCAACGTGCTCGACCCCAACCGCGAAATCAACCCGGCCTATGTGAACTACACCATCGAGACCAAAGACTGGGAAACCTATAGCGGCATCATCGCCAGTGAAACGGCTACCAGCGTCACCGTGCGCCGGGCCAATGGCGAAGAAGACACCCTGTTGCGCGTGAACATCGAATCGAGCGAGAGTGCTGAGTTGTCCCTCATGCCCGAAGGGCTGGAAGAAGCCATCAGCCCGGAGGCCATGTCCCATCTCATTGCCTACCTCCTGTCGCTGAGCTCCTGATTGGGCACCGCAACCGAGTAGTCTGTTAACCGGAAGGGCGGGTCTCATGACCCGCCCTTTTTTGTTGGAAAGGAACGATAGCATGAAGACCACCCAAAACATTTCCCGACGTGCATTCCATCAGGCCGCCCTCGCGGGTAGCGCCGCCCTCCTGGGGGCCGCTGTCGGCGCGAAACCGGCCTCGGCCGACGCCTTCCCCAAGGGAAAGTATGTGGATATCCACACCCACCTCGGCCAGAAGTGGGGCACGAAAGAAAAGCTGGAAGCCGTCGACCTGCTTAAATGGATGGACGCCCACGACATCGCCCAGGCAGTCGTGCTTCCGCTGGTGAATCCCGAATCGTGGGACCACCCCCTCACCACCGATTTTGTCTTGAAGGAAACGGCGGCCCACCGCGACCGCCTCATCCCCTTTTGCGCCGTGGACCCGCGCACCATCAACCTCAGCAGCCAGGGCAAACGCGACATCCTCCGCAAGTACCAGGATGCGGGCTGCAAGGGCTTTGGAGAAAGTAAACCCGGCGTCCCCATGTATGACCCCCGCAACCTCGATCTTTTTCAGGCCTGCGCCGAGGTGGGCTTCCCCGTGTTGTTCCACCTCGACAACCAGCGCAACACCGACACACCCGGTCTGCCGGGTCTGGAGAAGGTGTTGAAAGAAGTCCCGGAAGCGACCTTCATCGGCCATGCCCAGGGTTGGTGGGCCTCCATCAGTGGCGGGCTCGAACAGGCCAACCTGCAGCAGTACCCCAAGGGCAAGGTGCTCCCCGGTGGGGCCATGGGCCGCCTCTTCGACACCTACCCCAACATCTACGCCGACGTCTCGGCCGGCAGTGGCGCCAACGCCTTCAGCCGCGACCCGGAACATGGGCGGGCCTTCTGCATCAAATACGTTGACCGCCTCCTCTTCGGAACGGATTACCTGATGCCCGAGCAGGTCGTGCCCCAATTTGAGCTCTTCGACTCCTTCGATCTCCCCGAAGAGGTGCAGGCCAAATTCTTCCGCGACAATGCCCGGAAACTCCTGGGCCTCAGCGCCTGACGCCAGAGAACACGGAAATGACCACGCCCTGCACGACCAGCGTGCAGGGCGTTTTTCTTCACGTCAGGAGCGTGGACGCCCCTGTCCGAAAGAGAACGCGCGCCCGAGAACGGGAGGCGCTCGCACCCTATTGAAAACAGGTTGATTAGATCACTCCCTAAATGGCAGCATGGCACTAAAGTGTGACCCCGTCTGGGGACCCCGCGTCGGGCTGACGCTTCGGGGCCGTATCGTGCACGACGGGATTGCCGGTTTCGCAAACGAAGGAAGATGCCATGACCACCTCCCGTATGCTTTGCTCTCTCGCTGTGCTCTTTTTCTGTGTTGTCGCCACAACCGTGGTGGCCGACACGACACGCCATCCCCGCCCGGCAGGGTTCTTGGAACCCGGCACCGAAAGCCCCCCAGCTGGCCTGAGCTTTCAGGGAGTCAGGGAGGATGCCAAACACACGGTCGATATGACGGCCACCTTTCCCAAGACGGCCCTGGTTCCAGGCAACGTAGCCGCCGTGTCCGTCAATGGGCAGGCCCTGGACACCTACCTGGTGAAAAACGCCAACATCTTCAATGGACACCGGGAAGTCCACGGCACGGAAGACATCAGCGTTTCGCTCTATGAGGGCTGGAAACCCGGCGAAGAATACACCGTCGAAATCACCCTGGCCGCCCGGCAGGGAGACGACGTAACCCTCACGACCAACGCCACGGCCCCCGCCGAGCGGGCCGCGACCGGTGGCATCGGTTTCGGTGCGCCTTCCCCGGAGTTCCCCTACCACCACGTGACAATGGGCTTTGCCAAGGAAGCCATCGCCCCGGGCACGGTCACCCGGGTCGAAGTGGATGGCGTGTGGAACCGGGATGCCCGTTTCTTTAACGAAGGCATCCAGGACCCCGCCTCTATTGAAGGCAGTAAAGGCCTGGAAGGCGAAAGCTATACAGGCGAAATCGATGGCGCGCGCGCTTTTCGCGTGGTCGCCCCCTGTGTGTGGACCAATGGCTCAAAACACACGATGAAAGTCACCGTCGCCGATGCGGATGGCAACGAAACCGATTACGAACACGCGGGCACGGCTCCGGCTACCCGAGGTCATTGGAGTGATGCCTGGCCCCATGTTATCTCCCTCGTGGTCCATGAAACCGCCGGCATCCGGCGGGATGGGGAGCCGGTCCATGCGACCATAGGCCCCTACGCCGATGACTTTGGTCCGGAGACCAGCCCGATTAAAGTCGTGACCTATGACCCCACCCACCCCAAGGCGGGGGACGATGGCTATGTGGTCGCCCCCCACCAGATTGTTGAAGCCAGCGAATGGCGCGATGAAGCCATGCTCAACGCGGAAGAAAAAGATGCGGAGACGGGGGAACGGATTCACCGTTATGATGCCACGACGACGGTCGAGTTTGTCTTCCTGGCCGACGTGCAGCAATACGAAAAGAAGGTCTACCAGGTGCTCTATGGCAACCCGGCGGCCCATACCAACGTGGTAGAAAGCGACTTAACCGTCGTCCAACATGATGGGCTCGGCGAAAACGTCAAGAACTCCTTCTACGCCATTGAGACGTCTGCCAATAGCGGCGCTGTCGAGACGGTCACTATTCACGATGGTGATGAACCGGTGTTGCTGGAGCACAAGCTGGAGACCAATGGCGCAGTTCATTGGAATCCCGGCGTCTACTCGCCCCCCACGCCCTGGGTGCACGTGAGCGACTGGGAAAACCCCGATGCCGCCCGACTCTCCGGTCCCCTCATGCACCGCACGCGCCACCACGCCCTCCTCCCCTTCATGGACACGGCGAGTGCCCACGTTTCCTACACCTTCTATGCGGGACAGCCCTACATCCTCCAGACCTCTCTGCTTGAAGTGCTCGAAGACATGTTCGTCGCGGCCCTCCGCAATGGCGAAATGGTGTTCAACCACGCGGTGCTCAATGAGTTCGTCTGGCTCGACGAAATGGGGGTCGTGCAGAGCCTCCTGATCGAAGGCACCAAAGAGCACCCCGTGCACGCCATGGATTTTCCGGCCGACACCCCCTGGATGGCCTTCGTCAATCGCGAGCAAAAGGTGGGCTTTGCCAACATCGCCCTGAGCTACGAAAACACGAACCGCTACGGCGACCCGGCGAGTGTGGCCCAGCCCTATTTCTACATCCAGAACGGGCCGTGGATCTATTGGTCCCGCCCGATGGTCTACCCCTTTGCCGGTAACAACATGACGCGACTCATGAAGGTGCGCAAGGGCAGCATGTACTACGAGAAGAACGCCTGGGTGCCCTTCCGCTTTGCCGATGGTGATAACCCCTATGCGGACATCGAGCGCCTGAACAAACAACTCCGCGCGCCCCTCAAGGTTATGGAGTGGATGGCTACCGACAAGCGCGCACCGGAAGGCTGGATTATGCCTATCCTCACCATGCCCTTTGACGAGGGCGTGGCCGGCCAGGTGGGCAGCCAGAAAGCGGGGGACGAATAATGAAGCGGTCGCCACGAAAGCTCCTCTCCTTCACGCTCGCTGCGGCCATCTCGGTCACCTTCACCACGGTGGCGTGGGCCAATCCCGCGCTCTCGGTGGAGCAGGGCCACGATGTGGGTGATGGCCAGGTCCTCTACGACACACCCTACGATCCGAAGAATGTCTCCGAGATCTCCTTTTACGCACCGACCACCGCCCACCCCTTTTACGAAATCGTCATTCCCATGGGGGATTGGAATGAGGGCTCTTCGGCCACGTTCAGCGCAGTTTCGGTCAATGGCGTGAACTGCGAATCCTATTATGTCTTCGTCGATGGCTTCGCCCACGTCCAGAGCGGTTGGTTGACACGTGACAGTGCCAACGCGAAAAACGTCGTGTTGGTTGCGCGAAGCCTCTGGCACAACAACGAGGCCGTGACGATTGATGTAACCCTCTCCGCGGTGGGCAGCGAGGGCAAGGCCACCACGGTGAATAAGCAATACACCGCGAAAGCACCGGGTGATGGGGGTGGTCCGGATGGATGGCGCCGTTATCAATCGGTTGTGCTGGAAGAGAAAGCGGGACTTGCGCGTCATCGCGAACCCGTCGAGTTTTCCATCGCGGCCCGGGCAGAAAACTGCGGAGACCTGGCGAAGGAGCTCCGGGTCTTTTCGGTGGATCCCGCCACGCAGGAACTCAACGCACGACCATTTCAGACCTTCAACGCCGGTCAATTCGGCGGGACCCCACCCGGAACAGCCAACGAGAATTATCTTCAGCACCCCAGCCAGTTCATCGATGTGGTGACGTTGGCCTCGGTCGGTGCCCACAAGAAGAGTGTGTTGGTCGTCTGCTATGACAACCCGGACGCCGAGCCACTGCCGGCACCCCGGAGCGACCTGACG
>JAUIMA010000336.1 GCA_030432675.1 Candidatus Hydrogenedentota bacterium
GCCGTCGGCGTCCTCCTCGATCCCCTCGATGCCGATCCGCGCATCCTGTTCGCCGACCTGCAGCACGACGGCCGGATACCAGCCCGGAATGTCGCGCGGCACGCGGGTCTCATACAGCGCCTCGCGAAACTCCATGGGGAGTCCGAGGAGTTCGGCAATAGATTCCCGCGTAATGTCGTCTTCCGTCGGGCCAAGGCCACCGCTGCAGAGGATGACATCGCTCCTATCGAGTCCGGCATCCAGGGTGGCGATGATGCGGGCTTTGTTGTCGCCAATGGTGCATTTCTGGTAGCAGCCGATACCATGTTCGGCGAGTACCTGGGAAATATAGGTCGAGTTGGTATCGTGTATCTGACCCAGCAGCAATTCGCTGCCGATCATCAGTAATTCGGCATTCATGGGTAGGTATTCTCCAGGATTCGTGGCACACTTTGCCTATGGTACCACGAATAGATGAGGGGGATGTGCGCGCGGCGTATCGGATTCGTCCGGCTCAGACTCCCATCATGATATTGGCCCGTGAAATTTTTTCGATGGCGATGGCAAAGCCTGCGGTGCGCAAATCGGGGATTTCCTTGCGGCTCAAATACACTTCGCGAATCTGTTGATAGGCATCCCGCATGGTGTCGTCCAATCCCGAGCGGACCAGGTCGAGTTCACCGGCGCCATGGCGGATGCGATCGGCCAATTCGCCGGGCACGGATTTTCCCGACATGGTTTCCAGGGCCGTGACGATATGGTCGCCCCGGGCCTCATCGGCACGCCGTCCGAGACGTCCAAGTCGGATGTGGGAAAGATTTTTTATCCATTCGAAATAAGATACAACCACGCCCCCGGCATTGAGATAAATGTCGGGTATGATAACGACCCCACGCTCCCGCAGAATCTGGTGGGCCCCATAGGTTACGGGGCCGTTGGCGGCCTCTGCGATGATGTTGGCCTTAATACGTGGCGCATTTTCGGAGGTGATTTGCCCCTCCATGGCCGCCGGAATCAGAATGTCGCAGTCTTCTTCCAGCAGCGGCGTGCTGTCGGGTACAAAGGTGCCACCTTCGAATCCTTCAAAGCTGCCGTGGGCCAGCTGCCATTGTTTGGCGGCCTCCACGTCGATGCCATCGGGATGGAGCAGGGCACCGTTGTATTCCAGGATGCCCGTGATTCGTGCGTCGTCTTCTTCGTGCAGGAACTTGGCTGCGGGATAGCCCACTTTGCCCAGGCCCTGGATGATAATGCGTTTTCCGGCGAGCCCGTTGTTGAGGCCTGCCCGTTTGACGTCTTCGCTGTGTCGGAAGAACTCGCGTAGCCCGAGTTGGACGCCCCGCCCCGTCGCTTCGCTACGTCCGAGGATGCCGCCCTGGTTCACGGGTTTCCCGGTAACGCAGGCCATGGCATTAATGTCCGTCGGCTCCATGCGACGATACTCGTCGGCCATCCACGCCATCTCCCGTTCGCCCGTTCCCATGTCGGGGGCGGGCACGTTGAGGCTGGGGCTGATGTAGCCTTTGTTGGCCAACTCCCGTGCGAAACGGCGTGTAATACGCTCCATGGACGTATCGTCATAGTCCCCGGGATTAATTTTGAGCGCACCTTTTGCGCCGCCAAAGGGCACATCAACGATGGCGCACTTATAGGACATGAGGGCGGCCAGGGCCTCTACCTCGTCTTGATCGACGATTTCGGAGTAGCGAATTCCACCCTTGACCGGGAGGAAATGCTCGCTGTGGACCACGCGCCATCCGGTGAAGACCTTGTAGCCATCGCGAAAGCCGATGGGAAAGCGCACCATAAAAACGGAGTTGCAGGCTTTTATCTTGGCTCCCAGACCGGGTGGCAGGTCGAGGCTCTGTTCTGCCAGATCATAATACCGATTTACTCCTTCGAGGAAGCTCAATTCACTCACGTGCATACTCCTGGTTGAACGTTGGATCTGCTCTCATCACGGACTCATCATAGGCATCGTCTGCTCGCTTCGCAAGAACGTGACGGAAGTCGTCAATAGGGTGCGTTGGCGCACGGGCCTTAACAGAGGCGGTGCAAAACAGGTATACTCACAGGATTTTCCTTTTCATGTCATATCAACCCGAAGAGAAGTGATCGCATTTTAATGGTAGTACCTTCCGAAGACCGCATGCTGGTGATAGGAGCGGGGCCGACGGGACTCGCGATGGCCCGACAACTCAACGAGGCCGAGGTGGCCTATGATCATGTTGAGGCAACCGACGCCATCGGCGGCGTCTGGTCTCACGGCGCCCATCGGTGGATTGAGCTTGTTACGTCGCGGAAGACTACGGAGTTCCCCGAATTTCCTATGCCACGCCACGTAGGGGATTTTCCTACCCGGGACGGGATGCGCGATTATCTGCGGGCCTATGCCGAACACTTTGGTCTGAGTCAGGCGATACAGTTTTGCCATCGCGTGGTCCAGATTGTGCCGGAAGGGGAGGAGCGCTGGCAGGTTACCTTCGAATCAGGAGACCGCACGACCTATAAGGGGGTCTTCGTCTGCAATGGGCACCATTGGGATCCCCGCTGGCCCAGCTATCCCGGTGAATTTGCAGGTGACTATCTACACGCCAGCGATTTTGTGTCTCCCACACAGTTTGCCGGGAAACGTGTGCTGATTATTGGTGGCGGCAACTCGGCCTGCGATTTGGCGAGTACCGCATCGCGCGTGGGACGCAGTGCCCATCTGAGTGTGCGCCGGGGCTACTGGATCATGCCCAAGAAGCTTTTTGGGATTCCCACCGTCGAGTACATTTCACCCCGGCTGTCCGTCCCGTGGCAGCGCCGCGTGCTGAAGGCAATACTTCGGTTGCGGGTGGGAGACTATCGGAAGTATGGGCTTCCCCGGCCCGACCACGATTTGTTTGACCACCATCCGACGATCAGCACCGACGTGTTGAAGCAACTGCGCCGTGGCACCTTGAATGCCCGCCCGGATGTGGCGCGATTCGACGGCCCCATCGTTCATTTTACCGATGGCACGTCGGACCGTTTTGATGTCGTGGTCTGTGCGACTGGCTACCACGTGTGTGTGCCCTTTCTCGCCGAGGGGCTCTTCGAAACGAAGGGGCCCGTGGCGCAGTTGTATGGCGGGGCACTGATCCCGGATTACAAACATCTCTACATTATGGCAACGGCCCAGGTGCGCTCCGGAGTGGGGCCGGTCATTGGGCCCTATGTTAAACACGTTCGCATGTTGATGGAGTTGCAGGAAGAATTGCACTACCCACTCAGCACCATCATGCAGTCATTGGGAGAGAAGCCTCCCCGGACGCATCTGTTCGATGCCCAACTGGCGATTAAAAAGATGCAGGCGGCCCGGGAGGTGTTGCCAGCGGCGGCTCGCAAACAAGATGCATTGATGTGCGCAGCGGCCGCTGCACTGCACGATGCCGGACATCTCTCCTCCCCAACCTGTCGATAGCAGCCGAGGCTGCACCAAAATTGTCCTTGCAAAAAATAGGATAATAGTGTAAAAAGTGATTGTAAGGGCTGAAGTGTGCCGTACGACGGATTGGCCCACCGTATCTCGTGATTCACGTCACGGGGGAGAGAGCGATGAAGTATCCGCAGGTCACGTTGCTGTTTTCTGAGTACGATGCCTTTCGGGAAACCTGTCGCGGTACATCGGTGATGGAAGCGAATGGCGTTTTCATCAGCGGTTGGCCGGACGGCCCATTGCATGAGACCACGCTGGATGATGGTGTTGTGATGAAGGTTGGCCTTCCCAATGGCAGCATCAAGGCGATAGGGATGAACAGTCCGTTGGGACACCTCGACCGATTTATTCGTTCCTCCCGACTTTCCGACAGCGCCCTCGATAGCCTCCGGAATCACACCTTTCATTTGAGTTGCTGGTACGACATGTATCGGGCGGATGGCGTTGCAGCCACGCGGGATATGTTTCATCTGGCTCAGATGTTTGCGCCCCTGGGCGTGTTGGGGGTGCTGCACGGCAACGCCCAACAATGTCTTGATATCCGGTCTTTGACCGACGTGCTACGAGACACGGCCGACGTGTCATTAGGGGAAGCTCAGGAGCACTTTATCAATGTCTGTCCGCTGCATATTCATGACGTGATCTATTATGTCACCCGGGGCGCCCGGGAACTGGGTAGTCGGAACGTGGCATTGGTCGATGGGGCCGATCGGCCCGTATCACAGATGAGATCTCATGTCTTTCAGGTGATCGACCACTTGCGTCGTGGTTGCCCGTTGGAAATCGGCGAACGGGTCTCCCTGGGGGCTCTCGAGTTTGAATGCCTGCCCTTACTGGACTACAGTGAATACATCAAAGCAGATGAAGCGGATGATGTATTGCTGCTTCGGGTCTGCTCTCAGCACTAACGAGGGAGTCCAGGGTGTGCAGATGACGAACTTTATTAACCGACTGATCGTAACAGGGTTACTAGCGATGGCAGGGCAGGCCCTGGCGGCGGATCCCGTGGCCCACTGGGCGGCTACTGCCGAAGTGATGGATCGGCTTCCGAACCGGGTCGTGCCGGAATTGGCAGGGACGCTCCAAAACGTCGATATCCTGTGGCGGGTGGAAGATCTCATCGATCACCCGAGTGCGTGGTTTGGCGGCAACGACAGCTATGTGGAAGTGCCCAACGCCCCGGTGCTGAACCCGGAGCACCTTACCCTGACCGTGTGGTTTAAATTGCCCGACGGCCAGATCTTCAATCAGAAACCCCTCGTCTTGAAATCGGCTCCGTCCCACGACGGCCCCATGTATCAATATGGACTTTTTCTTTCCGACGATGTGGACTATCCCAAGACCCTGGTCTTTTATTTGAGTCTGGATGGAACGCTCGTTCCTCATGTGGTGCCGGAGGTTCCATTACAGCCGGGGTGGAACCGCGCGACGGCGACCTATGATGGTGCGGCGCTGTGGCTATATTGCAACGGCGTACGGGTGGGCGAGGGGGTTCCTGCATCGGGGCGTATCGATGCCTATGACACGCCCCTGCTGATGGGGGCCTATGGGAATCTCCCCAAGACGGAAGCCTATTGCTATGAAGGCTACATCAGCGAAGTGCAGCTTTTTGACCGGGCCCTTGACGCCGAAACGGTGGCCGCATCGTTTGAGGCGGAAGCGTCGGCCTATCCCCAGGGCGGGGAAGCCGGTGGGCTGACCCCTTATGCGACACGGCTCAATGAAGCCCTGGGATCGAATCGGGATGTCTGGGGCGAGGCCCTCATCGCTCAGGGGGGCGCCACCTATGAAACCATGAAGGACATACTTCATCCGCTGTTTTATTCGACGGGACACGCCTATACGGAGATGGGGGTGCACAACCTGCTCTTTGGGAAGAGTGGGGGCGAGCCGCCTTACCTGGTGCCCCTGGCCGATGGCAGTCGTATTGCGGCGAATGTCTATCAGAGTGAGGACTTCCTGGCGTGGCAGGTGGGCGCAGAGCGCGAAGACTTTGGCAGCGTCTTGGAGCGCCTCGATGGGCCCTACCTGGCGGAGAACTATCAGCCCATTCTGGAAACGGCTTATACGGACGCTGCGGGAAATCGTTTTCAGCAAAGCAGCTTCGGCGCGGAGGTCTCTGGGCACGAAGGTATCCTGGCGTTCATTCGGATGACCGTCACCGTGCCCCCGAAGAATGAAGGGGCCTCCTTAACCCTGAACTTTGGCGATGACGCACGGAGTCGCTGCCGTTTTGATATTCCGGATGGAATTCAGGTTGTCGAAGATTCGGAAAAGGGGCTCACCTGGACCGTAGCGCCGGGCAACCACACCCTCTATGTGTGTTGGTCGCCGGAAGCGCCGCTCAATGACGGGATTCAGGTTTCCGCAGCAGGCTATGAAGCGGCCGGGGAATCCATGGTGGCCTACTGGACAAAAGAATTGGCCCCCGTGTTGCGTTTCCAGGTGCCCGAAGCCCACGTCATGGATGTGCAGCGGAACCTGCTCATGCAGAATCTGATCCTCCGCTGGCGCTATAGCCTGGGCTCCGTGGTTTATCACGATAGCTTTTACCAGCCGGAGAGCAGTGACGCGGTCCAGACCCTCGGCGAGTTTGGCCATCCGGAGGCCTATCGCGATGGGCTGGGTGCCCTGCTCGACATGACGAAGGGCGAGGGGTATTACATCAATTGGGAGCGGGGCGAGAAGCTGACCCATGGTGCCCACTACTATTTCCTCACCCGTGACGCCGATTTCATTGCGGAGCACACCGAGGCCTTCGTCGAGATTTGCGAAATCTTCAAGCAGCAGATGGCCGAAGATGAATACGGCCTCCTCACGAAGCAGCGCCAGTGTGGCGACATTCCGGAAGTGGCCCACTACATTTTCCACCAGACCGTCGGCTGGCAGGGCATCCGCGATATGGCGGAAGTATGGAAAGCCGTCGGACGCACCGACCTCTATGAGCAGTATCGTCCCCTCGCGGACCAGCTCAAGGCCGCCATCGACAAAGGGATGACCGAGGCCGTCACCGAGATGAAAGATGGGTCCCTCTTCGTGCCCCGTGCGCTGTATACGGGCGAGTTGCCCTATACGTCCATCACCGAGACCCGCATCGGCAGCTATTGGAATCTGGTCATTCCCTATGCCTTTGCCACGGGTTACTGGCCCATGGATGGACCGGAAATGGGGCGGATAGCCGACTATATGCACGGCCATGGTGCCACCTTCCTGGGGCTGCTGCGCTTCAACTATTACCCCACGCCCATTGGCTCCTTTCGGCGCGATGGGCTTCCGGGTTACTACACCACGGGGGTGGACAATGTGTACCTGCCCGCTTACCTGCGGATGATTGCGGCCCAGGATATGGCGGAGCGGCAGGTCTTGACCTTCTACGGCAAGCTGGCCCACGGCATGACGCGCAATACCTTCGTGACGGGCGAGGGGAGCACCTTGGGCGAACGTCCGGGTGAGTATTACCGTTCCACTTATGGCGGGCCCACCAGTGCCAACAACTGCGCGTTGCTCTTGAATCTGCGCCTCATGCTGGTGCGGGATTCTTTTAATCACGAAACCGGCCTGCCTGAGAGTCTCTACCTGGCCCACGCCACGCCGCGGGAATGGTTGGAGCATGGCAAAGAGATCGTGGTGGA
>JAUIMA010000337.1 GCA_030432675.1 Candidatus Hydrogenedentota bacterium
GCAACATGCACCCCCTGCAGCAGCCTGCAAATCGTCGCCCCATCCCCAAGATGTTCCCGCGCGAGGATGAGCGCGTCTTCCTGCGACACGGGCTCCTCCCCGCTGCAATAGGCCAGCATCTTATCCTCGATGTGTCCGTAGAGCTCTTCCTGAATCTCCGGGTCTATATCGTGGGCCACCGTGATGCGCTCGGCCAATTCGTGGGCCTTCCGCTGGATGTCGTTGTTCAGTGGGGTGTTCATGCTCCTGCCCTCCGGGAGTTGTTATTATTGAGACGTGTCGTACACGCCCTACCCCGCAAAAAACACCCTGAAGTGGCGGAGAAAAGGACCTTGGACATTCCTGTTCGAGGCACGGCGCACCCCGGAACGGCAGCACGCGTCGGGTTTGCGGCTGTACTTGGCGAACAGTGGTCACGTCCATGGAAGCGGCAGTTCATTCTCCACACCCCACTGCCGTTCGGCGCAGGAGCGGACTCTGCCTCGGACAGGAATGTCCAAGATCCTCTGCGCGGCCGACCTCGAACTCTTCCGCACAACCATCACCCATGGTTCCCCTCCCCGAGGGCAGTTATCATCTTGTGGAAACCCGCCCAGTCCTCCGTTCCTGCAGCAAGGGCGCCACGCCCCGTGGCCGTGATGTAATAATATTTCCGCTTGCGGCCCGTGTCCGCCTCCTGCCACTGGGTGCGGACCAGCCCCTCTTTCTCCAGCTTATGGAGTATGGGGTAGACTGTCCCCTCCTGCCAGACGAAAAGCCCCTCCCCTTCCTGATTGATGGCCCGTATAATGGCGTAGCCATAATTCGCTTCCCGCGCGAGGACGGAGAGAATGAGCAGCCGCGTGCTCGCTCCAATAAGTTCTTTGTTGGGTGACATGCTGTGCCTCCTTGTTGGAAGGCACTATACCTTGAACTTCAAAGTATGTCAAGAAAAAGATGTGGCGTTCTCCCAAGCCCCGTGCCGGCGCGCCATAGTCCCCCACCCACAAAAAAAACGCTGCCCGAAGGCAGCGCCAAAAAATAAATTATCAAACCTATCCCCTAGGTCAACATGCTCTTCAATTCGCCCATGAACTCATTGAGGTCCTTGAACTGGCGATAAACCGAGGCAAAGCGCACGTAGGCCACTTCGTCGAGCTGTTTGAGCTTGGTCATGACGGCTTCGCCCACCGCGACGGTATTCACTTCGTGCTCGGTGGAATTGAAGAGTTCCCGCTCCACCTCGTCGATGAGGGCGTCTACTTGTTCGAGGCCAATAGGGCGCTTCTCCACCGCCTTGAGGATGCCACTCTTGAGCTTCCAACGGTCGAAGTTTTCGCGACGTCCATCCTTCTTGATGACCATCTGGGCCACTTCTTCGATACGCTCATAGGTCGTGAAACGCCGCCCGCACTTCATACATTCGCGACGTCGGCGTATGGCATCGCCTTCTTTTGATGAGCGGGAATCCACGACGCGACCGTTGGTATCGTTACAAAAAGGACAACGCATTGTTGCTCAAGCACCTCTATTTTGGTAGCCAATCGGCGTCTTTTAAATGGACTCTACCCGATAACCCCGGTCGGGGTCGCTCCACATCCACATATTGTATGGGTATGAGCCTAACAAATACCATATACGGTGTCAAGCGTAAAAGGCCAAGGTCGTTTTCCCATAGCGACGCTCACGAACCCGCTCGAGCCGCCCCGCCCGCTCGGGAAGGTCCTGTTTTGAGGCATGTTCGAGGATGACGCGCCCCCCCGCTGCCAGGAGCCCCGCACGGTCAATGCCCACCAGCAGGGCCTCATAATCCGTAAAGTTATAGGGCGGATCGGCAAAGATCACGTCATAAGTGCCCCCAATACGCCCCATCTCTTCGGGAAGTCGATTGCGCGTGAGCTGTCCCCGCTCCTCCAGCTTGGTCGATGCCAGGTTTTTCCGAATACAGGCCTGGGATTCCGGGTGATTATCGACAAAAACCGCCCGTGCCGCCCCCCGGCTGAGGGCTTCTATACCATTGGCCCCGCTACCGGCGTAGAGGTCTAAAAAGGCTGCGCCGGGTAAGTCCGGCCCGATAATGTTGAACAGGGCTTCACGGACCCGATCCAGGGTCGGGCGCACCCGATCGCCGTCGGGCGGAACCAGCTTGAGACCTCGGGCACTTCCGGCTACAACACGCATTAGGTTAACTCCTGCTGATAAACATTGAATTCGACAAGCCCCGGAAATTGTGAAGAAATTGAGAAAGCAGGCTTTTCCATGCTCACACTTTCGTAATACAGCCCGAAAATGGTGGTGGATTGTCCGTACCCTCACCGCTTTGGCGTGGTGTCCTACCACAGCATCCACCACAAAGCAAACGCCATAACCTGTTTTTAAAGTGCAGGTTACAAACACCCTCAATTGTCGCGTGCACAATCTCAGTGCAGATATCGGTCGTGGATAACTTGTGGAAAAGCGTTCAAACGCCTGCCCGTATATGCGCAGTATTATTAGTCATGCCCACTAAAACCTACGCCTTTTCACCGTTTTCCACCGGTTATCCACACCAAAGTGGACGTGCCCTTCCGGAATTTGTCCAGAAGGGCACGAATCTCCGTAAGCCGGAAAAGGTCTTATTGACCGAAGAATCCCGCACGATTCCGGACGCGCAGACGAAGGCCATTCAGGTTAATGAAGCCCGTAGCATCCATCTGGTTGTACGCACCTTCATCTTCTTCGAAAGTCGTAATTTTCTCGTCGTAGAGGGTCTTCTCGGCCTTGCGGCCCACGAGGTCGCAATTGCCTTTGTAGAGGCGGATACGCGCCGTGCCGGTAACGTTCTCCTGGCTCTTATCGACATAGGCCATCATGGCTTCGAATTCCGGTGCAAACCAGAATCCGTTGTAGATGAGCTGAGCAATCTTGGGCGATAGCTGGTCGCGCTGCAGCATGACTTCCCGGTCCATGGTGAGGGACTCGACACCGCGGTGGGCCGTGTAGAGGATGGTGCCACCGGGGGTTTCGTAGATGCCGCGGGACTTCATGCCCACATAGCGGTTTTCCACGATGTCGACGCGGCCCACGCCGTTCTCACCGCCAAGACGATTCAACTCGGCCAGCAGGTCTTCCGGCTCCATACGCTTGCCATTGACGGCAACGGGTGTCCCCTCCTCGAAGTCGATTTCCACGTAGGTGGGCTCATCGGGGGCCTTACGGGGGTCCGTAGTGAGCACAAACATGTCTTCGTGGGGCTCGTTCCAGGGGTCTTCCAATACCCCGCCCTCAAAGGAGATGTGGAGCAGGTTGCGGTCCATGGAATAGGGGGATTTTTCCCGCTTGGAATGGGGCACATCGATACCGTGCTTCTCGGCGAAATCAATCATCTTTTCCCGGCTGGTGAGATCCCACTTCGGGTCCCGCCAGGGGGCCATGATTTTCACGTTGGGCTCCAGGGCCAGGCAGGAAAGCTCAAAGCGCACCTGGTCATTGCCTTTACCCGTGGCACCGTGTCCCACCGCATCAGCGCCCGTTTCCCGAAGAATACGGATCTGCTCTTTGGCGATGACCGGTCGTGCCACGCTGGTGCCCAGGAGGTAAGTACCCTCATAGATGGCGTTGGCGCGCATGGCGGGAAAAACGTAGTCGCGAACGAATTCACGGCGAAGGTCACTGACGAATACTTCGCAGGCACCCGTGGCTTCCGCCTTAATCCGCGCGGGCTCCGTTTCTTCTCCCTGGCCCACGTCGGCGATATAAGCCACCACGTCGGCTTTGTAGGTTTCCTGGAGCCATTTCAAAATAATCGACGTATCGAGCCCGCCGGAGTAGGCCAATACAATCTTGTTCACGTCTTTACCCATGGTCTTCAATCCTTCTTAAGTGACAAGCAACCAACCACGTTGATCGGGGTTATTTCATGAGGGTGGCCATTACGGCCTTTTGGGCATGGAGGCGATTCTCGGCCTGGTCGAACACGATAGACGCGGGCGAATCCATGACGGAATCCGTAACTTCACTCCCCCGGTGCGCCGGGAGACAGTGCATAAAGAGGGCATCGCTCTTGGCCTTGGCCATGAGGGCATCATTCACCTGGTAGGCGGCAAAGGCCCGCTCACGCTCTACCGTTTCTTTCTCCTGCCCCATGCTCGCCCATACGTCGGTGTAGACGGCATCGGCACCCTTCACACCAGCGACCACATCATGGGTCACCTCGATGGTCCCTGCGGCCGTCTTACGGGCCTCTTCCACCAGCTCCATATCCGGGTCATAGCCTTCCGGACATACCAGGGTGAGGTTCACCGGCACCTTGGCCGCGAAATGGGCCCAGGAATGAAAGACGTTGTTGCCATCACCCACGAAGGCCAACTTCACGTTGGAAAGATCCGCGCCCCGATGGTTGCGCAGTGCCTGGGCATCCGCCAGAATCTGGCAGGGGTGCAACAAATCGGTCAGGGCGTTAATCACCGGTACGGTGGCATATTCGGCCAGTTCCAACACGTCGGTATGACGAAAGGTCCGCGCCATAATGCCATCGACCCAGCGGGTCAGATTGCGGGCCACATCGGGCACCGACTCCCGGGCACCCAGGGTCGTCTCAATCAACACGGAGTCTCCACCCAACTGAAACATGCCCGTGTGAAAGGTCACCCGGGTACGTAAGCTGGGCTTCTCAAAAATCATCGCGAGGGTTTTCCCCTCCAAGATGCGATGGGGCGTCCGGTTCCGCTGCTTGGTCTTGAGCTCGTCGGCCAGTTCGAGGAAAGCGACAATCTCTTCGCCACTGAAGTCTGCGAGGGAAATAAAGTCTTTTACCATTTCAATGCTCCGAGGGAGGCCTTCAAAAGGGAGATCACCCGGTCGATATGCGATTCTTCAACAATAAGGGGCGGCAGGAAACGCAACACGTTCGGGCCGGCTGGTCCACAAATGACGCCCGAATCAATCAAGGTCGTTACCAGCGGGGCCACGGGCTGATCAAATTCGATACCCACCATAAGCCCTTTACCGCGCACTTCCACGACGGCGTCGCAGGAAGCGGCCACTTCCGCCAATCTGGCAAAAAGATACGTGCTCTGCTCCTGAGCTGCTTCCAGAAAACCCGGGGCCGTCAGGGCACTGAGCGTGGCCACGGCGGCGGCAGCACTCAGGGGATTGCCCCCAAAGGTGCACGCATGGGAGCCCACATCGAAACCGGTGGCTACCCCATCGGTGCAGCCCATGGCACCAATAGGCACCCCATTCCCGAGCCCTTTGGCCAGGGTCATGATGTCGGGGGTGATCCCATAGCCCTGGTGGGCAAAGAGGGGCCCCGTACGGCCGAGGCCCGTCTGCACTTCGTCAAGAATCAGCAGGACGTTCTTGTCATCACAGAGCTGACGTACCTGTTTCCAGTAGGCCTCATCGGGGACGCGCACGCCCCCTTCGCCCTGTATAGGCTCCAGCAGCACCGCACCCACATCCGGGGTGATGGCTGCTTCCAAGGCGGCAAGGTCGTTGTAGGGCACATAGGAGAAGCCCGGCACGAGGGGTTGAAAGCCATCGTGATATTTCGGCTGTCCTGTGGCCGTTACGGTAGCAATGGTGCGACCATGAAACGACTGCTGAGCGGTGACGATGCCCGGCTTGGGCGTGCCCTGCTTCTCCCAATAACGCCGGGCCAACTTGATGGCGGCCTCGTTGGCCTCAGCCCCGCCATTGCAGAAAAACCACTTTTCCGCAAAGGAATGTTTGCAGAGAGCGGCGGCCAACAGGGTCTGGGCCTCGATGTAATAGAGGTTGGACACATGGACCAGTTTTTTGGCCTGATCGCAAATCGCCTGGGTGACGGCCGGGTGACAGTGCCCCAGGTTGCAGACCGCGATACCGGCGAAAAAGTCCAGGTATTCCTTGCCCTCAGCATCCCACAACAGCATGCCTTCCCCGCGACTCAGCGCAACCGTGCGCTCGCCGTAAGTATTGATGACGTGGGCGTCATTCAGGGCCTTGATTTCATCCGTAAGGGTCATATGGACGGAACTTTCCGTGAGTACAGGCAGCATGGGGCACCTCCATTCGGGCTATGGATTTCGATACCACCTACGGGTATATGCATAGTCCCGGAGCGCGCCGTAAAAGGAACGGTTACTCGTTTGCGGCCTTTTTCTTACTGCCACCAGTTTTTTTAGGCGAATCCGACGTGGATTTCTTCTCAGCCTTGGGCTTTTCAGGCGCTTTACCCTTTTTCTCTTTGAAATCCGTCTCGTAGAAGCCGCTGCCCTTAAAAATTATGCCCGCACCGGTCCCGATAAGCCGCTTACACTTTTTACCGCACTGCTCGCAGCTCACCTTGGGTTCGGCGGAAATTCCGTGAAACACATCGAAAACATGGGCACACTTGCCGCACTCATAAGAATAGGTAGGCACAGCACATACTCCATAAAAGCCCCGATTTCAGACGGGGAAGAATCGGCCAGCACCAAGGACGCAAGCACCCGGCGACAGGCCGTAAGGCGTTGATATGGGGCGTCTTGGCGATGGCATCACCGCTTCGAGAAGGAAACCGAGTATTCTACCAGCGAAACGCGGTAATATCAAAAAGATACGCCGGGAAGGAAGGGAAGAGGCGGGGACGAGCAAGCCCCATGTTTCGTCGTCGGGAATCCACAAGCCCGCGAAGCGAGTGACGGATAATGCAGGTTATCGCTCCCTGCTCCATTCGTGTTTGTGTCATTCAATCGGGGCCCTTCCGTCGCCAACTACGTGGGTTTGTACCGCGTTCGACTACAATGCCAGCGGTTCCACTGCGACCCGCCGACGCCAGCGAATCCACTTGACACTTACAAGTACTTTTTATATCATGGCACAACATGAAGATTCCCAAAGCGAAATCGAGGCGCTATGTGTGACGAAACCCCACGGACGACACCAAAGCCAACACCTGATCCCCGATGTAAGAGACGAAGTCTAGCACGCAGGGGATGGCGTATTCTGACCAATCTCATCGTATTGGCGTTCTATATTCCCTTCTCGATCTTCTTTTTTTGGGCGTGCGCCTTCGGGTGGGCCATTTTTAGCGTGGGGCAGGAGCGCGATGTACTTATGGACGCCCTCCAT
>JAUIMA010000338.1 GCA_030432675.1 Candidatus Hydrogenedentota bacterium
CACCTCCAGCGCTTCCAAAATAGTCGGGTAAAAATCCATGGAGGTCACGGGCACGTCGCACACGGCATTGGTCGCCGTCACACCGGGCCAGCGCACAATCAAGGGTACGCGAATGCCCCCTTCGTAGGCCGATCCCTTCCCCGAGCGGAGGGGGGCGTTGTTGGTGACCTGTTCGTCATCCCGCACCTGGTCAAACCCCCCGTTGTCGGAATAGAACACGACGAGCGTATTGTCCGCAATGCCCAGCTCATCCACCTTCGCCAGCAACCGGCCGATGTCTTCATCGAGGGTGTGGACCATGGCCGCGTAGCGCGCGTTCTGGTGGGTCATGCCTTCCTTTATTTTCTTTTTGTAGTAGGCCACCAGCTCGGGTTTTCCTTCGATGGGCGTATGGGGATTGTGGTAGGACATGTGAAGAAAGAAGGGCTTTGCGTTTTTATGCATACGCTCCATGAGTCCCAGGGCCTCATCGGTGAGGCGGTCCGTCAGGTATTCCCCTTCCTTACCAAAGGGCAGGCCGGGCACATAACGGTGTTCCCGCTCCCCCGTACTCCGCACCCGTTCGCCCTTGTAGGGATACCAGTAGGTGCGGGGCGCACCCCAGAAACTCGCGCCGATGTTCACATCGAAGCCCTGGGTCTCCGGGTAGTGGCCCGCATCACCGAGGTGCCACTTCCCCACGTGGGCCGTTTGATAGCCTGCGCCATGGAGCACTTCGGCGATGGTCGTGTGCTCCAGCGCGAGGTTGGGCTCCGTAAAGGGCGGCGCGAGGGGCTTGTCCCCCGGTCCTTCGAGACGCTCCAGCGCACCCTCGTGCCAGATGGTCATGTTAAGCCGCGCGGGATGCTGTCCCGTCATGATGGCCGCCCGCGTAGGCGTGCACACCGGGCTGGCGGAATAGGCGTTGGTGAAGCGCACGCCCTGGGTGGCCAGACGGTCGATGTGGGGCGTCTCATGCAGGTCGCTGCCGTAACAGGTCGGCCCGGTCCAGCTCATGTCGTCGACAAGGATAAAGAGGATGTTGGGTGGCGCAGCGATGGCACTTAAGGGAACCAGGCAGAACAGGGCAAGGGTAATGAGTTTGTGCATGGGGACCTCTCTCGTTTCGGGTAACGTTGCTCGGGGCGATGATAGCGCATCGGGAGAAAGGACATAAAGGACGAAAAGGACCTAAACGACAAGGGAGTCCAGGCCAATAGCGTTGAATCAAGGGGCTTCCAAGGCCCCGCAGTCACTGCGATAACTTTTTTGCCGATCACGACGCGCTGCGTCGAAACGCAGGGGCACAAGCCCAAGACAGCCAAACCACCCGAGCATAGTTCAATGGCGTTGTTTCAAGCGGTCCTTTTCGTCCTTTCCGTCCTTTAGGTCCTTCGTCCTTTTTCCCGTTGCTGTTCACTGCGCCGTGCGGTCCGCGCCTGGGTCATGCGCTCGCGGATACCCCCATCTTCGACGAACTCCCCCTGCAGGCGCGCCAGCTGTCGGTCCAGCAGATAACAGGTCACCCGAATCAACCCAATGATCACATTGGCACTCACCACCGGGTCGAGATGCTCAATACCCTTTTGGAAGGTCTCGTAGTTTCCTTCTGGCAGTTGGTTAAGCGCCCGTAGCCGCTGGGCATAGGGGTGGGCCTGGGACCACTCGGCGCTGCCCTGCTTGCGAAGAAAGTCCTGATAGTCTTCCAGCAACTCCTCCAGACTCGCCCGCGCCACGTTGGTGAGGTGCAACTCGGTTTTCTTGGACGTGCCCGAAGCCATGCTGCCTTCCACAATGTTTTGCTTCCCCGAGCGGGCCGCTTGGATCATCTGGTCGTGGGTGCGGTCCCGTTTGCTGAGGTAGCGGTCGCAGAAATAGACGGTGGCGTCGTAGACAATGACGGCCTTCTGGTAGGACTTGAGGCGCTGGTAACCGCCGTGTTTGGGAATGAAGGTCTTGGACATGATGGTCTCCTCTGGGGGTTGAAAGGACCTAAAGGACGGAAAGGATGTAAACGACAAGGGAGACCAAGCCAATGGCGTTGAAGCAAGGGCTTTCCAAGGCCCCGCAGTCACTGCGATAACTTTTTCGCCCAACCCAGCCTCGTGTTGTTGCTCAAGCTGTCCTTTTCGTCGTTTAAGTCCTTTGGGTCCTTTCTTCTCGCTTTCACATGGCACCCTTTACAACTGAATCTATTTTCAGTAAACTATAAGAAAAAGTCAAGCACCCAAAGGAGCCCTCCATGGCCACCGCCCTCGCCCCTACCTCCATCGCCGACATCATCACCGCCACCACCCTGCTGGACCGACGCACCCATACCGCCGCCCCGGAAGGCTGGTCCCTCAGCACCGCCGGGGGACGTTTCACGGCGCTGGACCCCACCCCGGAATCGGGCATGGCCACCCTGAGCCTCGTCGCCCGCCTCCTCCGGGAAGCCCAGGAACAGGAAGGCCTCGCCGCTTGGATCGCTGGACCTGGCCGCCTCTTTTTTCCGCCCGACCTGGCGGCATCGGGGGTGGACCTCGCCGCCTTGCCGGTCGTCCGTGCGCCCGATGCCCCAAAGGCGGCCCGCATCGCGGACACCCTCCTCCGCTCGGGGAGCTTCGCCGTGCTGATCCTGGATGTGGATGGCCAGGCCTTCCCCCTCGCGCTCCAGACGCGGCTGGTGGGCCTGGCCCAGCAGCACCACACGGCCCTGGTCACCCTCCGTCAACCGGGCGAACGGGCCTCCCGGGGTTCGCTGGTTTCCCTGCGCGGGGCGACGCAACAACACCGGGTCGGCCACGATTGTTTTGCCTGCGGACTGCGGGCGGTGAAAGACAAACGCCAGACCCCGGGCTGGACCCACGAGGAGCTTCGTCATGGACCGGACGGCTTGTGTTAATTGCCCCGCGCTGCCCTTGCAGTTGCTGGTGCGCGCCCACCCCGATTGGCAACGTCAACCGGTGGTCGTGGTCGATCGGGATAAACCCAACGGCGTGATCCAATGGACCAACACGGCCGCGCGGGAATTCCGCATCTTCCCCGGCATGCGCTATGGCGCAGGCCTCGCCCTGGCCCCCGAACTGCGGGGCGGCGAAATCGATCCCCAGACCGTGGCGGAGGCGGCGACGGCCATCACCCGGCGCCTCTGGGATTTCAGTCCCCGCATCGAGCCCGCGCCCCAGGAAACGGGCGTCTTCTGGGCCGATGTCTCGGGCATGGCCATTGTCTACCCGTCCCTTTCGGAATGGGCCAGCGCCGTGCGGGACGATCTCCGCAGCGTGGGCATCCGGGCAACCATCGCCGTGGGCTTCAGCCGTTTCGGGAGTTATGCGGCGGCCCGGGCCAACCGGGAAAATATCGTCTTCGCCACGCCCGCCGAGGAACAGGCCCATGTGGACAACGTGCCCATGAGTCATTTGCGGCTCCAGGTAAACTTGCAGGACACCCTCCACAAATTGGGGGTGGAGACCATCGGCCAGTTCCTCACCTTGCCCGAGCGGGGCCTGCGCAAACGCTTTGGCGCCGAGGCGGAAGCCCTCTATCAACTCGCCAAGGGCACGGACTGGACGCCCCTCCAACCCGTGCCCCTGCGTGAGCCGGTTACCTGCACGAAAATGCTGGACTATCCAGAGAGTGACTGCGGACGGCTCCTGGCCTATCTCGCGGATATGCTCCGCGCCCTCTTGTCGGAGCTGGCGGAATACCACGAGTTGCTGAAGACGCTCCACTGGCAGTTCACGCTGGATAATGGGGACGAAGAAAAAGGGGATGTTTCCCCGGCGACGCCCACGGCGGACATGAATCAGATCCTCAACCTGACCCGTCTCCACCTGGAGCAGCGGAGCTTTCCTTCGGGCGTGGTGGAGCTGGCCGCCCGTGCCGTGGGCCACCCCATCACCCAACGTCAGACGGACCTCTTCCAGGAGGCCCCCCGCCGCAATGCGGAGGCGGCCCACCGTGCCTTTGCGAAGATCCGGGCCGAGTTGGGCAATGATTCTGTCGTCGTGGCGCGCCTCCATGCGGGACACCTGCCGGAAGCCCAATATCGTTGGGAGACCCTCACCGAGTTACCCCGTCCCCGGCCCACCGCCGTGAGTTCCGCGCCCCTCATCCGCCGCATTTACCGTCCGGCCATCGCCCTGCCTCCCCGGCAGCGCCACGAGCCCGATGGGTGGCTCATCGCGGGTGTATCCGAAGGCCCCGTGGAAGAAGTCATTGGCCCTCAGTGCATCACCGGCGGCTGGTGGCACAAGGAAGTGGCCCGCAGCTATTACTACGTACGCACCCGCAGCAACCGCTGGTTTTGGATCTACCACGACACCAAACGGCGACGCTGGTTTTTACAGGGCGAAGTGCAATGAGGATGAGCGAGCGATCTACGAGTCCATGGGCTGGGATTTCAGCCCCATGTCCGTTGGGTGGCCCGGTGTCAGGAGGCCTTGCCCCATGCTGGTATGGGGTCGGGCCCTTGGCCCTGAAGAGAAATATCCTATGTCGCCCTTTCAGGGCTATGTCTTGGGGAAACCTCTTAACCCAGGGCTCGCTTCGCTTCGCGCCTGGGCTACGCTATGTCGCCACTCCGTGGCTAAAAGCCACACGTACAGAAGATGCGCAACCAAACCTTCATCAAGAGTATCTTCCTGGCTATTCGTGTTTACTCGTTTCCATTCGTGGTTCCATTATTCAGTCCACTCCGTGCCATCTGTCCCTTAGGTCCTTTTCGTCCTTTAGGTCCTTTCCAAGGCGCCACCCATGAAAACATCGCCACCCCAACTGTCCACTATCAACTATCAACCGTCAACCATCTACGCTCCCCTCTGGTGCAAGAGCGTCTACTCCTTCCTCGAAGGAGCCAGCCACCCCGACGAACTCGTGGAGGAAGCCCACCGCCTCGGCATCCGCTCCCTCGCTCTCACCGATCGCGATGGCGTCTACGGACTCGTCCGCGCCCACAAGCGGGCCCAGGAACTGGGCGTCCACCTCATCGCCGGGGCCGAAGTCTCCATCGACGACGGCACCCGCATTATCCTCCTCGCCATGAACCGCAACGGCTACGCCCATCTCTGTCAGCTTATCTCGACGGGACGTCTCCGTTGTCCCAAGGGCACGAGTCAGGTCACGTGGAGCGAGGTCTGCGAACATGCACCGGGGCTTATTGCCTTGTGGGGCGGCGTGGGAAGCCGCCTTCTTGCCGATACCCCACCGGGACCGGAGGCGGCCATGCTCCGCGACGCCTTTGGGGATCGCCTCTATGCCCTCCTCACCCGCCACCGGGAAACCCATGATGCCCGACGGGAATACCGCCTCCGGGAACGGGCGCGGGCCCTCGACCTTCCCCTCGTCGCCGGGATGGAGGTCCTCTACCACACCCCCACGCGCCGCCCCCTGCAAGACGTACTCACCTGTATCCGCCACGGGGTCACCCTGCGCACGGCGGGCACCTCCATCCACCCCAACGACGAACACTATCTCCGGGCACCCCACGGCTTTGCGGAACTGTACAGCGACGACCCCATGGCCCTGGAAGCCACCGAGGCCGTGGCGGCGCGCTGCACCTTTTCCCTCGCCGAAATCACCTACCGCTACCCCGTGGAGAAGCTGCCCGATGGCCGAGACGCCGCCCAGCACTTTCGCGACCTCACCTATACCGGGGCCGCCACCCGCTACCCCGAGGGCATCCCCGACGACGTGTGCACCCAGGTGGACAAAGAACTCGACCTCATCCACGAACTCCAGTTCGAAGGCTACTTCCTCACCATGTGGGAGATCGTCCAGTTTTGTCGGCGCGAAGGCATCCTCTGTCAGGGGCGGGGCTCGGCGGCCAACTCGGCCGTGTGCTATTGCCTCGGCATCACCGCCGTGGACCCCGTCCGCATGGGCCTCCTCTTTGAGCGCTTCCTCTCCCGCGAACGCAACGAGCCGCCGGACATCGATCTCGACATCGAACACAACCGCCGCGAAGAGGCCATTCAGCATGTCTACCACCATTACGGCCGCACCCACGCCGCCATGGTGGCCAACTTCATCCGCTACCGCGCCAAGTCGGCCGTCCGCGATGTGGGGAAGGTCCTCGGTCTGCCCGAAACGGCCCTGGAACGACTGGCCAAGCTCCTCTCCCACCACGATTTCCCCACCGCAGAAACCATCCGCGCGGCGGGCTTCGACCCCGACAATCCGGCCCACAGTCACCTGCTCCGCCTGACCCAGGAAATCGAAGATGTGCCCCGTCACCTCTCCATCCACCCCGGCGGTTTTCTCTTGGGCCATGAGCCGGTGCACAGCCTCGTGCCCATCGAAAACGGCACCATGGCGGATCGCACGGTCATCCAGTGGGACAAAGACGACATCGAGGAACTCGGCCTTTTCAAGGTGGACCTCCTCGGCCTCGGCGCGCTGAATGTGGTGCACAAGGCCTTTGACCTCATTGAGGAACACCACGGCGAGAAATGGACCCTCGCCACCATCCCACCCGATGACGCGGCGACTTTTGCCCAGATTCAGGAGGGCGACACGGTAGGCGTCTTCCAGATCGAGAGCCGCGCCCAGATGGCCATGTTGCCCCGACTCCGTCCGCGCAACTACTACGACCTCGTCATCGAAGTCAGTATCGTACGCCCCGGCCCCATCACCGGCGGCATGGTCCACCCCTACCTCCGCCGGCGAAACGGCGAAGAGGAAGTGACCTACCCCCACCCTTGCCTCGAGCCCGTGCTCAAGAAAACCCTCGGTATCCCCCTCTTCCAGGAGCAGGTCATGCAGCTTGCCATGGTGGCCGCCGACTACACCCCCGGCGAAGCCGACCAACTCCGCCGCGACATGGCCGCCTGGAAAAAGAGTGGCCGCATCCTGCGCCACCGTGACCGCCTCGTGTCGCGCATGATGAAAAAGGGCATCGCCCGCGAATTCGCCGAGCGGGTCTTTGAGCAGATCCAGGGCTTCGGTGAATACGGTTTCCCGGAAAGCCACGCCGCCAGCTTTGCCCTCATCGCCTACGCCACCGCCTGGCTCAAACAGCACTACCCGTCCGCCTTCCTCTGCGCCATGCTCAACGCCCAGCCCATGGGCTTCTACAGCCCCGCCACC
>JAUIMA010000339.1 GCA_030432675.1 Candidatus Hydrogenedentota bacterium
GCGCGGAAGTCCGTCGTGACCTACGCTCCCCGACGTCAACCGTTTCGCCCACAGGCCACACCCCATACCCGACCATGCCGGATCGCGCGGCACGACCGGGATGGTTTTCTAATGTGTGAAGCTTCGAGGGCCACTCAACCGTGCCGCGCGATCCCGCTTGGACGCGGTAGCGGCCACGGGGGTTCGTGCGTGTGGACCCAGGGCATAGAGCAGTCACCCACGTCTCCACGCACGAACCGGCCCGGATGTTCACATCGCCCTTCTCATGAAGTGAGTCAACCGTTTCGCTCACAGGCCACACCCCATACCCAACGATGCCGGATCGCGCGGCACGAACCTGGCCCGGTGTGGACCCGTACTCAGTAGGAGCGTTCGCCCCGGGCAGTAAGACGGAGCACGGCGTTGGGACTGTTGGTCACCACGTAGATGGCACCCTCGGGCCCCGTCACCACGTCGCGCACGCGCCCCACGTTCTTGAGAATGGTTTCTTCATGGAGGACGTGGTCCCCTTCGGTCTGGAGCACGGCCACCGACTCATAGCGGAGTGCCCCCACAAGCACCGCGTTTTCCCATTTGGGAAATTGACTGCCCGTGTAGATGTCGATACCACAGACGGCGATGGAGGGACGCCAATAGTGGCGGGGCTGTTCCATACCTTCCTTCCGCGTGAGGTCGCTCACCGACGAACCATTGTAGTTGCGGCCGTAGGTGATAACCGGCCAGCCGTAATTCTTTCCCGAGGCCATCACGTTGAGCTCATCGCCCCCCATGGGGCCGTGTTCGCTCTCCCAGAGGAGCCCGGTGGCCTTGCTTACAGCGAGGCCCTGGGGGTTGCGGTTGCCATAGGTGTAGATGGAGGGGAGGGCACCGGCTGTCTTGACGAAGGGGTTGTCGTCGGGGATGGTGCCATCGCGGTGTATCCGATGCACCTTGCCATTGGGCTTGGAAAGGTCCTGTGCATGGTCTTGCGAACCGCGCTCGCCGATGGAAAAGTAGAGATGTCCCTCGGCATCGAAAACGATGCGGCAGCCATAGTGGACGCCGCTGACCACATAGGTATCCTTCGGCGCTTCAAAGAGGGTCTGCTCCTCAGTCCACGCACCGTCCTTCAGCTTGCCCCGAACGATGCGCGTCATGGCCGGCCTCTTGCCCCCTTCTTCATTCGGTTCCAGGCTGTGGCTGTAGGCCAGGTAAATCCACCCATTGTCTATGTAATCCGGGTCCGTCGCCACATCGAGTAAACCGCCCTGCCCTTCCGCATGAACCACGGGCGTTCCCGTGATGGGGGCGTCCGCGAGCTTGCCTCCCTTTACCAGCCGTAAGGTGCCGGGCCGTTCCGTAATCAGGGCCGTGTCATCGTCGAGGAAGGCCATACCCCAGGGGGTGTCCAACCCTTCAACCCACGTTTCGACCCCCACGATGTAGTCCTGGGTCTGGACCTCCGAAGGTACGGGCGGTTTCTCTGCGCCCCCTTCTTTTTCCTTCGCCAGAAGAAAATCTGTCAGCGCGCGGATGTCGTCGTCCTCCATGGCGCCTTCATACGCGGGCATACCGAGGTGGGTAATACCGTGTTTGATGTTACGCCGGATGGAGCCGCTACTCCCGCCGAAATTCCAGATGCCATCTACCAGACTCTGGCCATTGCCCCCCTGCAGGGTGGCACCGTGGCACTGGGCGCAATACTGCTGGTAGAGGGCCGGGGCGTCGGGTTTGTCCTGGGCGAATGCGACGGTAGGGGCAAGTGCGACGGACAGACCGAGAGATAAGATAGCGCGTGCGTTCATAGGGGACTCCAATCGGGGTTCCTGTTTTCAGGGATGTCATAGCAATAGGACTCAGGTTGGGGAACAAGGGTTGCAGCCACCACCTGAAGCCATTTCAGTATGAAGGATAAGGCAGCCATGGGGCAACGAAGAGCCGTGCTGCGCGATCCCGCAACAGGCGAGCAGGGATGGAATCTGCCGGGTCGGGTGTTACTGGGTGCGTGGGGTGAGGCGGTGAGACCGGATGGCGGGTTCGTGCGTGGGTACGTGGAGTCATCGGGCAGCCATGGGGTCCCTTCGCACGAACCGGCCTTGATGGTCCGCCGTAGAATTCACGACCTCGGGCTTCCTGGTATGCCGTCGCGGCCTTCCCGGTACGACGCTGCCGGATCGCGTGGCACGAATGATGTACTCCTCGTTCGTCCCCGGGTGTCCGTTGTAACGGCGAGGTCGGGGTCACGTGTCTCCTGCCGGAAATCGGCCAATGGCCCCACGATGGCGTCCATGTCCAGTTCGAACACCTGTATTTTGCTGTCGGGCGCGTGGTGGAGACGCTCTTGAACGATAAATTCGCCATCCACCAGGGCCAGGACTTCTTCCTCGTGAATGACGCCATTTGGTGAGCCAATGTAACGGCGATAGTGGTCGTTTTCCACGCGCCACGTAAAGTCAGCGAGGGACGCGGTGCCGTCCTGTTCGTCCCAAGTCAGCCGGGTTTGCCCGTCCAGCGTGATGCCATTCATGGCGAAGAAGTGGGTGGTATCGGGACGCCCTTCGGTCAGTTCGGTGCGGCTGTACAGGGTTCCGTTGGGGCGATAGCACTCAAAGAGACTCAATAAGGGATATCGCATTTCTTCAGGAGCGCGTGGCGACCAGCCAGCGCCGTGGGCGACGAAGCGCCAACCGTGATCGTCGGTGTACTCGATGGTGCGGCTGTCGTTGGCACTGCGCCATGTACGCCAGACGTCACTCACCCGCATCATGCGGTTCGGCGTGACGAGGGCGGGAACACCCACGTGGGCTCCATCCCAGCTACGTCGCAGAATGTACTCCTTTGTGATCTGATCCGACCCGGGTGTGAGTCCGTTTGTTCGCTCCAGTTCTCGCCGTGTACCCAGGTTGGGCGTGGTCACATGACCATAGCGAGCGGGCCGACCGGGCCCGCCGGAAATAACAATTTGAAGCAGCTCATTGCCTTCAGGCTGATCTACACCTGTTAGATCCGATTCCACACGAAGCAGGCGGGTATTGTTTCGAACCAGCACGGTCCGGTAATCTCCGGAACGTGCCAGGAGTTCGTGGGCCCGAAACTCGAGTCGCAGCCAGCCGGGGCGGACTTGCGCTGATGGAGACGGAGGCACCTGCCACCGATAGATTTCGCGCTCACCGAAGCGGTTCGTGTCCACCAGGAGGATCCCAACCTCGCCACTCGGCGCGCGCACCCCAATGTAGTTCAAGGCATCGGGCGCTATCGCAATCTCCCGCACTTCACTCTCGTCCAACTCCTGAAGGTGTTGCTCGATATAGTCGAGGGCGGCGCCCGGCAGTACGATGTCCTTGAGGGGCATGAAGCGCGTGTCGCTCTCGGGATCGCGCACGACCGCGCCCCCATCGAGAATTGCTTTGCAGGTTACGCCCCAATCCTCGATAAGAATTGTCCGATCCGAAATGCCATATCGCGATGCGCCGTCCACAAAGTAGGGGACATCCGAAGTACCATATCGCATGACATGGTCGACACCGTAGGGGGCAAGGATGCGGTCCACGTTCCACGTCAACTCTGGTTTGAGGACGACCCACTCGGTCGTATGAACCTCGCCGTAATAGCTGCGAATCGCGGGGTCCTCCAGCGCAGCCTCGGAAGAGGGCGTCAAGACCAGTCGAACCTGTTTGCCGGACCATTTGCGGAGGAGCTCTCTGGCGTCATCGTTATCCATGGTGAGCGAGATGTGCTGGCGGGGAGAAAAGTTGTTCGGCCAGGCATCCGCTGTCATTCGCCCGACGGGGTGGGTAGTTCCCGAAGTTTGTTCTTCCATGGCGACGTCGAAGGCCAGGGCGAAGGGCCGTTCGATTGATTCAACGTTGCGCCAGTCCAGGTAAAGCACAACGGGTTTGTCGTCGGGGTCTTGAACGCGTAGGTCCGCAAAGGCCTTATCCAGCATGGATTTCCACCCGTCCTCCATCGTGGGTTCAAAATAGTCCGCCGGGATTTCGGGAACGACCTCAAACTCGACCTCGTTGGTCTCGAGGGTGGGGTAGACGGCGGCGGCCTCCGTGTCGACACCCGAGCGTGGCCGCACTTTAACATCGTGCAGCAGGACGGATACGCGGTGTTTTCCGGCGGACAGGCCTTTCAGGGGGTGGCGCGGCGACACGGAAAAATTGGCGCCAATCATCATCTTGACACCGGACTCCTCCGTGGAAAACCAGGGAAGCTCTTCGCCATCGCAACGAATGGTAATTTTCGAAATGAAGGAATCCAGTTTCTTCATGCTACTATCGAGACGTAGAATGACCGGCTCCCCCGTTTGTTGGAAGGCGTGGGCGGACAGGGTCACCGTGGGTGGGGGGAAGGACGCGGTCTCTTCGGCGGCTTCTTCGATGTTTTCGACCGGCGGGGCGGCCGCGGGCGGCAAGGTCACCCCGTCAAAGTAGAAGGTCCTTCGGAAATCCACCTGGTCTTCGAGGCGCGCAAATTTCAATTGATGGACCCGGTCGGCCGCAAGAGGAAAGGTGACCACTTCCAACGCGGAGCGCTCGAAGTCCAGGAAGTGGATAGACTGGGGCCAGTATTCGTTTCCCGTTGCATCCAACGCACGGACATTGATCCTGCCGTCGGTCCACGTGCCGGTCCGGCGCAATACGACGCTGCATTCGGACGCCTCCGAGCCGGGGTTTTGCTCAATCCACGTGACCTTCCCGCCGGACTCGCTGTAGCTCCGGTTCCAGGAGCCAGCGCGGATTTCGTCAATACGTACCCTGCCGGTGTCGCCACCGGCGATTGAGGCGTAGTTGGGTTCGATCGACATCATTTGGTGGGTGTATTTTCCATTATTCAGCAGATCAACGCGGAACCACACATCGATATCATCGGGCCATCTTTCGTCCCGTTTTGCGACGAAGACACGTCCGTCGGCGCCGGAAAGGAAGCCGCCGCTGAACTTGTCCTTATCGGGGTATTCGTTGTAACGCCAGTCACTGTCCCACAAGAGTTTACGCGTACGGTGGTCGAAGACACGGAACTGCACGACATCAAAACACTTCATCAACTTGTTGCCAAGGCTGCCATTGTCGTCGACATCTATGAGAAGGCAGTCCCATTCACCCTCGGCCAATTCGGGAAAACGTGCGGAATGGAGCGTATCGTCGGGAAACACAGGGAATTGGAGGGCCTTTAGGGCATTTGCTGCGTCCACGCGGCGCACCCTGGAAACGCCGAAATCTCCTCCGCCAATCTGGACACGTCCGTCGGTATCGGAAGCCAGTGCTGTCTCATAAGCTGGAGAGAAGGGAATCTTATCCACGGGCCTTGAAGCGACGGTCTCGACCGGAGGGGTGGGCACAGGCGGATTGCCTGCGGAGGCCGTGGCGTCGCTGTCGTCCGGGTGTATCGCGATGTTAGCGAAGCGCTTCCATTCGTATGGCCTCGCCTGGAAATCCATATAGACGAGTTGCTCGACACGTATGTCCCCCTCGACGACGAATTCTGTTTGATGCATGCCGCCCACGCCGAAGGAGGAGACTTGCCGTGAAGCGTAGGGCATATCGTCCCCATCAAAAACCACCAGCCGGAAGTTATCATCCCGAGGGGTATGGGTTACCACGACATGGGGCTTACCCTCCTTTTCGAAGAAATTGCTGAAGGCTGCGCTAGAATCGCTATCCTCCGAACTGCTGTGGGGACCCATGTTTCCGTGGAGGCTCTCCCATGGGCCAAACGCGATGCCGAGTTCGAAGGAGGTCATATACAGTGTGTCGGGAAGGTTGTATATTTCCGCGCTGATGAAGGCCTTATCGCGCGATTTGCGAACATTATGGGCGACCGAGTTTCCTTCGACCTTGAACTTGATACCCAAGTCGTTTTCTTCGGGGACGGGGGAGACTTCGATGAAGAATCGTCGCTTTACGCCGGATTTGTCGGATGAAGAACCACCCATTTTAGTCGCGTACCCCTCAGGTACAGCCGATAACGGTGCACCGCCTGGGGCCCATACGCTGGAGACTGTGTACTCGTCCGGTTGTCCCACACCGGCGATGCGGGCCTGAAGGTCGGGCGAGAAGGTTGCGGTGTAACGTGACTCCTCGGGTGTGGATGGGTCCTGGGTCGCTGGGGCCTCTTCCACGTCATCGGACGGCGGTATCGTTGCCTCAGGATTTACGGCGATGTTTTTGAATGTGCGCCACTCGAATTCGCGCACCTGCAGCTCAACGAAGCGCACCTCTTCTGGCGCAACGCCGTCCAACGAATACTCGCCCAGATGGGTGCCGTTGATACCAGGAGCCGTTCCGGTCGCCGGGGTATAGTGTATTTTACCGGCGCTATCGTAGACCACGACGCGCTCATCAAGGTCCGTCACGGTGTGGGTGAGCGTAAACAGGTAGTCATCATCCCGTTTAAAGGGCTTGCCCACCAGAATGTCGTAGGTGACGCCGTCTCGAATGCCTTGGGTGCCGTTCTCAAGCTGAATCCGTTGCTGCCATTGGCCATGCAGGTACGCCCGCTTCAGATCCTGAAGCCAGGGGCCGGCCCTGAGCCCAAGTTCGTCCAGCTTGTCCTTGCGAACGTTGATCTGGCATCTGGGTTCGTAGGCATAGGCGAGCACCGGAATGCCGTGGTCCAGTTCCGTCGCCCGAACGACAAATCCCGGTTCACGCAGCACAATGCCATCGTCCAACGCCTGGTCGGCCAGTGGTTCGATCGTGTGGCTTCCCGCGGTGATGCGCCATCGCTTGAGGTGATCACGGTGCCATTCATGTATTTCAAAACAGGGGCCGCGATCTTCCACACGGTCCCAGAGAATGCCATTCAGCATGCCATTGGCTTGCTCCAGCAACCCCGGCGGGCCATAGACCCGGCAGGGCGGGAAGTACCCGATTCGACTGCGTACGAGCCAGATGAAACCGCCGATGTGGTCTGCGTGGGCGAGGGATTCCTGCCGCAGACCGATATCTGGGGTGTCTACGAGGGCGAGACCTTCAACTGACACGCATAGGGGCTGGCTGAGGCCGGCCCGTCAGTCCTGCTGTCGGCGGACCCTGACCACCACATCGACATGCGTCACC
>JAUIMA010000340.1 GCA_030432675.1 Candidatus Hydrogenedentota bacterium
CGGACTCGGGCTGGCAACGGTCCATGGCATTATCGCCCGGATGAAGGGGGGGATCCGTTTGGAGAGTGAAGTGGGGGTAGGTTCGACGGTTCATATCTATCTGCCTCTCTTGCAGGCGGTCGAAGGCGGGGGCGAGGTGGTAGTCGAATCCAAAGCGTCTACGGAGACGGCTACGAGAGAATGCGGGGGCACCGTGCTCGTGGTCGACGACGAGCAGCCCATTGTGGCCTTAATGACCATGATGCTGAAAAAGAAAGGCTTTGAGGCCATCGGCTATGTGGATGCGGTTGCAGCGCTTGAAATGGTGAAAGAGCGTCCGAGTCGCATCGATGTGGCCATCGTAGATTATACGATGCCGGAGATGACAGGGCTGGAAGTGGCTGCGGCGCTGCACGGGATGCGTCCCGATCTGCCTATCTTAATCGCAACGGGCATGATGGAAGCGGAAGACTTTACCGTGCCCGATTCAATCGGCGTCGTGCAGGTATTGCGCAAGCCGGTACCGCCGGCCGACCTGGTGCGGATCATTGATGAGGTGATTCTGAACGCGGCGCCTCTGGAAGCCTAACCGGGGGGTTGCAACCGGAAGGGCCTTCTCGTATAATTGGTTATAACAACTTCCCCCAATGTACGAGGTCTTCCCTATGAAACATATTCTGTCCCTGTTTGCTGCGGTCACATTGCTTAGCGGCGGTGCTACCGTTTTCGCCGAGTCAGCCGCGTTGGTCAAAGAAAAAGATGTTGTCATCTACTCCGACGAGGGATTCCACAGTGCTTTTCCTTCCGTGGTGCGACGTCCCGATGGCGAGCTTATCGTCGCCTTTCGTCGGGCCCCCAATCGCGCGGTACTGGGGGAGAAGAGTACGAACCATACCGACCCCAACAGTTACCTGGTTGAAGTGCGTTCCACGGATAACGGCGAGACCTGGACAAGCGACCCGAGTCTGATACTGGCCCATCCCTATGGAGGATCGCAGGACCCGTGTATGATCCAGTTGGCCGATGATTCTCTGTTGGTGGCCAGTTACGGTTGGGCGCTTCCCCGGGATGAGACGTGGAAAACCTGGGGTAACGTGGTCAACGCCGGGAAATTCGTCTTCTTCGGTGGTTATCTGGTGCGTTCGACAGACGGGGGAGCAAGCTGGTCCGACCTGATTCTGCCTCCGACCCTTCCGGGCAACGATACGAAGACGGCCTTTAACACGCCCATGCCGGCCTACAACCGGGGCAGCATGTATCAGGGTAAGAGTGGACGGATTTTCTGGGCCGTGGCGCGTCATGTGTTTGATGAGAATGGCCGACGCACGGAAAACCATCTGTTGACCTCCGACGACGGCGGACTGAACTGGGACTACCGGTCGCCTATCGCCCAGGACCCGGAGATCGTGTTTAACGAAGCCTCCATCTACGAGACGCCGAAGGGCGACATCGTCACCTTTATCCGGACGGCGAAGTTTGACGACCACACGGTCATTGCCCGTTCAACCGATGGCGGGGAATCCTTTACCTGGGAAGACACGGGGTTCCAGGGGCATCCTCACTTTCCGCTGCGCCTTCCCGATGGCCGGGTATTGCTGGTCTACGGCTATCGCCATAAGCCAATGGGAATTCGTGCCCGTATCCTGAATCCGGAATGCACAGACTTCAAGGAGTCGAAAGAGATCATTCTCCGCGAAGATGGCGGCGGCAGTGATCTGGGCTATCCCTGGGCGACCATGATGGCCGATGGTCGGGTGTTGGTGTGTTACTACTTCAACGTCGGCAACGGAACGCGCCATATTGCGGGTACTATTCTCCGTATCGACGAATAGCCTCAGCGCCCTGGTAATCAATCACAAAATCCCCGCTCCGATATCCGTCGGAGTGGGGATTTCTCATTTTGTATGATGGGTCGTTACTCAGGGAAAGATAATTTTCCGTTTTTCCTCGTCGGGCTGCTCTTTGTAGAGGAGCGCGACGTGTCCTATCATGCCGGCGACCTGGCTTCCTGTGCGACGAACGAGCTCGTCGATGAGTTCCCGTTTCTCATCCTTAAATTCGTTGAATCGGATTTTGACCAGCTCGTGGTGCTCCAGGGCTTCAGAGACGGCCCGTACGAGCATGTCAGTGACGCCTTGCTTGCCGACGATGATAAGGGGATCGAGATGGTGGCCCACCTTGCGGAGATACTTGCGTTGGGAACTATTGAGTTCAATCATGATTGCTTTCGGTAATCCCACGCACCAAAGGGGGGGATCGAGTTGATAGTGCCGGGGGAATTCCGGCGGAAACTGGCACGACCAACCACGGAACGGGTTGGGAGTGCTCCTATTTTACCTGAAACCGCAGGCCCACTGCCACGGGCGTGACAGGGGCGCGATGTGGCGCGGTTGGTGGCCCTGCGGTGGCGGCACATTGCGTGTGTACGGCGCATTGGGGCATAATTACGGGTTCTCTACACAATCAACGCGGAAAGAATTCATGGACTGTGAAATGCGCTATACCGTTGAGGCGACCGACCCCGGTTGCGCCGCACGGGCGGGTCGGCTCCAATTGCCCCATGGGGAAGTGAAGACACCCATCTTCATGCCCGTCGGCACGCAGGCGACCGTTAAGGCATTGTCGCAAGAGGACTTAGATATGATTGGTGCCCAGATTATTCTGGGGAATGCCTATCACCTCTACCTCCGCCCCGGTACCGAGACGCTGGAAGCCGCCGGGGGCATTCATGGATTCATGAATTGGAAGAAGCCCGTACTCACCGACTCGGGTGGCTTCCAGGTGTTCAGCCTGGGCGCCCTCAATAAGGTAACGCCCGAAGGGGTGACCTTTCAGAGTCACCTGGATGGTTCCCGTCACCTTTTTACCCCTGCCAAAGCGGTGGATATCCAAATCAGCATCGGTGCGGATATTATGATGTGCTTCGACGAGTGCACGTCCTACCCCGTGACCCGCGAAACGGCGGAAAAGTCCATGCGGATGACCCATGATTGGGCCATACAGTGCAAGGCCCAGTGGGAAAAACGTGCGGCGACCCAACAGGCTCTTTTCGGCATCGTGCAGGGCAGCGTATTCGAAGATTTGCGGCAGGAGAGCGCGGCGGGTCTGGTCGATCTCGATTTTCCCGGCTATGCAATTGGCGGGGTGAGTGTGGGGGAAAGCAAGGAAGAAATGATTCAGGCGGTAGAGTGGGCCGCACCCCATTTGCCCGAGGAAAAACCCCGGTATCTCATGGGGGTGGGCCCTCCGGAGGATGTCCTGAATGCCATCGAACGGGGGGTCGACATGTTTGACTGTGTGATGCCCACCCGTAATGCCCGCAACGGCAGCCTTTTCACCAGCACGGGCAAGCTGAATATCAAGAACGCCCGATTCGCCCGCGATTTTGGTCCGCTGGATGAGGCCTGTAACTGCCTCGTGTGCCAGACCTACACCCGGGCCTATTTGCACCATTTGTTCCGCGCCGGGGAGATATTGTCCTTACGGCTGAATACTTTACACAACCTTTCCTTTATGTTACAATTGGCCGATTCTGCGCGCGAGGCCATACGAAACGGCAGGTTTCTGGATTTCAAGCGCACATTTCTTCAAACCTATTCCACCTGAAAGTTAAGACTGTATCACAATGAATTTAGCGAGCAGCATCGAAGTTTTACACATGGTGATGGCACAGACGGAGGGGGCACCTCCAAGCCCCATGGGTGGACTTATGTCCATGGCTCCGTTGATGATCGCCTTTATTTTTATTATGTATTTCCTGACCATTCGCCCCCAGCAGAAGCGGGATCGCGAGCGTCAGGATATGCTCAATGCCCTTTCCAAAGGCGACGAAGTGGTGACGACCGGCGGTATTTGCGGCAAGGTCGTTGGCATTAACGACACCGATGTGGTGTTGCGTGTCGATGATAACGTCACCATCAAATTCGTACGCAATTCAATTGCCCACGTAATCAGCACCGACGAAGAAAACATCAGCTAATCCGGCACCCGGATTGGCTTTTTCTACGCGTCGGTTTCCGATGTTCCTCAATCGCAGCGGAGTTATTCCATGAAAAAACATCTTTATCGCAGTGTCCTTATCTGGGGCGCGATCATTATCGCCCTGTTGGTCATCTATCCCACCATCGGGTGGATGCTGATGGACCAGGATACCCGGGACGCTCGAATCGCCACCTGGGAAGCCGAAGACAAGGAACGTGCGGGTGAGTCTCACAGCTATTTCTCCGATGTGTTTTTCAAAGTCAAGCGCTGGTCTCAGTGTGATCGAGATCAGGTAATCAACCTGGGGCTCGATCTTCAGGGTGGTATCCAGATGGTCGTCAGCTTTGACTGGCAGGAACTGGATGAGGAGAAGCTGGCCTCCTTTCGGGATGACGACGGACTGAGCGACACGGAAATTGCCGAGCGCGTTCAGGACACCATCTACGAGCAGCTGGTGAACCGTATTAACGAGTTTGAAGCCAAGGAGCCGATTATCCAGAAACTGGGTACGGATCAGATCCAGGCCCAGCTCCCCGGTGAGAAAGACACGCAGCGCGCCGTGGACCTCATGACGAAGACGGCGCTCCTGAACTTCCACATCGTGGCGGGCCAGGACAAGACGATTCAGGTGTTTCGCGCCCTGAAAGAGCGTTTTCCCAATGAATTCTCCAGCTACCTCGAAGCGCCCGGTTTTGACGGTATGGTTTGGGTGAAGCCTGAAAATTACCAGGCCGTCCGGGACATGATTGACAAGATCAAAGAGTTGCCGGGTGTGATTCCCGAAGACACTATGCTTGCTTTCGGTCGTGCGCCCCGCACCGATCAGGAACAACGTTACGACCTTTATGTATTGGGCAAGAAGCCCATCGCAACCGGCACCGGCCTGACCTCGGCCTCCGCCATCCCCGACCCGCAGAATCCTGCGAGTTGGGCGATTCTCTTCAGCTTCAATACGGAAGGCGGTACGCTCTTCGGTGAAGCCACCGAGCAGAACGTCGGCAAGCCCATGGCCATCGTCCTTGACGGGGTCGTTCAGTCTGCGCCGAATATCAATCAGCGTATCGATTTCAATGGCCAGATTACGGGCCAGTTTAATGCCGAAGAAGCCCGCGACCTGGCTATCGTGCTGAACTCCGGTTCCATGTTGCTGGAAGTGGAAGTCGACTCGGTGGACGTGGTGAGTGCGACCCTCGGTGCCGATTCGGTTAAGAAGGGTATCTCTTCCGCGCTGTGGGGACTGGCCCTCGTCGGTGTATTCGTCCTGGTCTATTACATGGTGCCGGGTGGTATTGCCCTCATCGCCCTGCTGATGAACGCCATCCTCGTCTTGGCGGCCATGGCCTACTTCGACATGACCCTGACCCTGCCCGGTATCGCTGGTCTTATCCTGACCATCGGTATGGCGGTCGACGCCAACGTGCTTATCTTTGAGCGTATCCGCGAAGAGATGCGTCTTGGCCACTCCGTGTTGTCGTCCATCGAAACGGGCTTCAGCAAAGCGGCGGTGACGATTCTCGACGCCAACGTGACGACCTTCATTGCGGCCATCGTATTGCTCCAGTTTGGTACGGGTCCCATTGAAGGCTTCGCCATTACACTGAGCATCGGTGTTTGCGCCAGTGTGTTTACCTCCCTCGTGGTCAGTCGCTCCCTCTTCGACTTCTTCTTCGAAAGCCGTAAGCTGAAGTCGGTGAAGATGATGAGCCTCGTGAAGCCCGACACCCACGTCCCCTTTATGAACTGGCGCGCCATCAGCGGAACGCTCAGTGCCGTATTGGTAGTCGCAGGTATTGGCCTCTTCACCATGAAGCTGAACAGCGGTGATATGCTGGGTGTAGACTTCACCCAGGGTACTAACGTCCGGATGGCGCTTCAGAGTGACACAACGATTCAAGAAGATGACGTGCGTAAGGCACTGAACGGCGCTGGTTTTGACGGCCCCCAGGTGCAGCACATTATTTCCGATACGACCGAAAACGAATTCATGGTTCGGGTTGGTGATGTCTCACTGCCGGCCATTGAAGGGGACGAAGCGAAGACCGTTTCGGAAGTGATCCACACGGCCCTTGCGCCGCTCGTGGGCGACAATCCGGATAACGTGATCTTCGAGTCGGTGAAGACGGTTGGTCCGGCCGTAGGTGCTCAGCTTCGAGCTGATGCGCTCTGGGCTATCATCTGGTCGCTCCTCTTCATCGTGCTCTACATCGGGTACCGTTTCCACCTGAAGTTTGCCGTGGGTGCCGTGGTGGCCCTGGTGCACGACGTATTGATTACGCTGGGTGTTTTCGCACTCTTCGGACGGGAGATTAACCTTGCCGTAGTGGCCGCAATTCTGACCATCATTGGTTACTCTCTCAACGATACGATCGTCGTTTTCGACCGTATTCGTGAAGACCTGGAGCAGTTCAAGGGCCGGGGTAAGAAGTTCGCCGAGATTGTGAACATCGCTATCAACAGCACCCTGAGCCGTACCTTGCTGACATCCATTACTACCCTCTTTGTGGTAGTCGTGCTCTTCATCTTCGGTGGTGCCGATATTGAAGACTTCGCCTTCGCCCTCATGGTCGGTGTAATCGTCGGTACGTACTCTTCGGTTTTCGTGGCGAGCCCCGTGGTCTTGGCATGGGATCACTACTTCAGCCGTGGTCCACTGGCAAACGATGGCACCAAGGACGACGACAACAAGCGCTATATCTCTTCCAAGAAAAAGCAGCGGAAGAAAGCAGCAAAGGCGGATAACGCCGAGGGTGAAGAAGCCAGCAGCTGATAGCTGCATTATAGCGTAGACAAATACACGCGCCTGATTTGGAGTTGCTCTGAATCAGGCGCGTTTTTCATTTCGGGGGAAGCGTGCGCGATACGGTCCCGTGTAGGGACGTTCTGCCGCAGGGGTATGTGGTGGGAGCGGAGATTGCGTTGGGACCACACGGTGGCGGGTGGGTCGGGAGGAGAACCTTAAGGCGGCAGCATGTCCCGGTGGAGCAGGGGCGAGATTTGGCCTTCTTGGAGGGGCTTCCTTTCTTGAGGCGGGGTGGGTGTGGTTTCTGCCACCGGGACAGGAACGCGCGTTGGGGTGGTGGGGG
>JAUIMA010000341.1 GCA_030432675.1 Candidatus Hydrogenedentota bacterium
CTTTGTGCCCGCCGCCCTCGACGAACGAGAAGGTATCCAGGCCGAACAGGTCTACGCCGTCATGCAGTATGTGCTGGGCCACGGTCAGGAAGAACCGGCCCCCCTCCTTCAGGATGGCCCGGACCTCGCCAAGGTGGACATTTATACCACCCGTTTCGCGCCCGACGGCTTCCTCCAGTTCTACCCGGTCATTCAACGGGCCATGGAAGAGCGGGACTTCTTGCGCATTGCCTATCGCGCCATGTGGCTCAGCCACCTGTCCAATGTGGAAGACCCCGAACTCGAAGCCGATGGACTTCAGCGCATGTTCCGCCATTTCAAGGGGCCCGACAGCACCACCGTAACCGAATGGGCAGCGCAATACGCGACGGAATTTTCAGGACTCGCCGAGCTGTCCCAACGCGGCATCGCCACGACAGAGTCTCTCGTCATGTTGCTCGACAGCAAGGGCAACCTGGAAGAGGCCAAGCAACTCGTCAGCCAACTCATGGCACTGGATGAGGAAGCCCGCATCTATGGCGAAGTCAATCCTGCCAGCCGCCCCCTTATTCTGATGGCGCGATTCGAGCGGGATAATCTGGAGGGAGCCGATGTGATGATTCTGGCCACCACGACCCTCAACATCTACCGCGCGTGTGCGGAGCGCGCATCGCGGATGGTTGACAAGGTGCGGCTATTGGCCGAGCGTTGGACAACGGAAAAGTAAGGAGGCACGACCGAATCATGGGATGCGACACGGTCGCACCCGAGAGCGTTCGTGCGAGGGTCAGCAAACGGTGACTCCGTCCTGGAGAATACGTTCTGCAACAACTGTCTACTTCGGGCCGGGCGCACGAACTCACTCTTGTGGACGCTACCGCTTCGCCCAATGCTCAGGAAGCTCCCAGCCCCATCACCCGGCCAACGTCAACTTCCCCGCGCCCGCAACGGCGCGGTGAAGGCAGGTTGGCGACCTCATGGTACTCCGCGCCCGCCATGTAGGCACGTACACCCTCGGCAATAGACGGCGCTTTCTGCCCATGACACAAGGCCAATACCGTTCCGGCAATTCCCGCCCCCGTCAAACTCGCACCCAGCGCACCATGGGCCCGTGCGCAATCCACGAGGACATCCAGTGCGGGACTACTGGCGCCATAGGCACCGGGCAAGGCATGCAAGGGTGTCGCTTCCTCGATATGGTGCGCCAGATACTTATCATCGGGATGCAACACAAAGGGCGCCCCCGTCGAATCGATACGCCGATCCCCATCGTGCCCGCAACTCATCATCTCGCCGGCCAACTCATACGCGCCCGTGTGTAGGGCACGAGCAAAATGGCGTGCCCGCGCTGACTCCGCAATGCCAAAGAGCAAGGGCCCCCGCAACATAATTTCTTTCGGGCGCTCCGCTTCCGCCACGTCGGCAAAATAACGGGTATACTCCGCGTCGAACTCGGGCAGGGTATAGCGCTCCCGCAGGGTCGCCAAATCGAGCGACACAGGTATCTCCTTCAAGACACGAAGTACCTGCCCATCACCGCCGAGGTGTTCGCCGGTGATATGAGATAGCCGGTCGCAATAACGGATTTCCGACTCCTTATAGCCCAACTGTGCAAGGGTCTGCTGCACAATCGCAATAGCCATGGAATAGGCGAAACGATTTCGTGTGTAGGCAACTTTCTCCGCGCCGCTGATGCTCCGCCGGGTGTAACTGTTAATCACCAATACGCGCAGGGCATCAGGAAATGCGACAGGCGTCATTTCCGCGGAACGAAAAACTTTCGGGAAGAGGGCACCGTGGCTGATGTGGCCGGGTGACCCTAACACAATAGCCGCCTGATCGCAGGTGCCGCACCGGGAGCCCGTAAACCATTCGGCATCCTGCGCGGCGAGTATCTTTTCATCGTCGGACAAGACCGTCTCATGCCAGGCACACCACCCCTCCAGCAAGGCCAGGCACAAGGCAGCCGATGAACTCAGGGCCGCCCCCCGGGGCAGATTACTGTCCACCACGATGTGGAGTCCAAGCGCACTTGGGAGCCCCAGCGCCATGGAAGCGCGAAGCCACGAACCGGTGATGTAACTGCGCCAGCACCCCGCATGGTCGGCCACGTGTTGCTGCACATCGGGGCGCTCCAGAAAGGCCCCCCAGCTTTCGTCATTCAACCGCTGGGGCAAGTCCGCCCAGGCCAGGGAGAGGGGGGCGAAATCTTCATTGGTATTCGCCACTTCGCATCGCCCGGGCGCACCCTTCCCCACGACCAACACTACTTCGCGCTGATGGGTCATGAGATTCAGATAGCCACCATGGGTATCGACGTGCATCCCCCGGAGATTGATACGACCTGGCGAGCGCACGACATGGACGGAAAGATCTCCAAAACGCTCCCGATAGACCAGGAGTGCGCCCCGTATGCGCGACGCCCGCTCCTCCCACAGGGGAGACTTGGCCCCATAGTGTCGGGCGAAGCCGAGACGCTCCCACCCGTCGGGTGTTGAGAGCACGTTCAGCCATTCGGACACGGTCGGAACCTCGGCAGCCCTACTCGTCATAGCTGGTCTGGACCCCATACGACATACGTAATTCTTTCAGGGCGTTCAGGTACTCCGGCTTTTCGCCCTCCTTGGAAATACGCCCGATGATGTCATAGGCCTTCTGGAAAGCCCAGCCCCGGGCGATCTCGCGGCTGCCTTCCCGGGCTTCCGCGAAATCGGTGCGGAAGATTACTTCCTTCTTCTCGTCTCCCGCCTTTCCGGCCAACCACAACGCAAAGGCCTGATCCTCCCCCGGACGATAGCGACCGTACAGGGTAACGGCCTGTCCCCCGAAAAAGTCGGGCAAAGCCTGCGGAAACACCGTGGCCTCGTCAATTCGCCCGAAGTCCGCCTGCAGATCCACGAGAATGGGATCGCGTAGGGTGCTGAAGAATTCCGGCAGCGCCGTCTCGATATCGTCGATGGGCTGCACCACGTGGGCCGCTCCCTTATTCCGATAGGCCAGTAGATCCAAGAGATACCGATTGACCGTGCGGCCACCGCCGAAGGCATAAATGCCGTTACCTCCCGCGTTGTCGACAGAAATACCATTGATAATCGTACGACCATCCTGCATTCCCGTGGTCGGTCGGCCATCACTCACCACCATCACGACGCCGGGCGTACCAGGTCGGGGCTGCTGTTGCACCACGGGCTGCAACGCACGATAAACATCGGTTTCCCCCCGAGACTCGAGCTGTCGCAGGAACTCCTGAGCCGCCGAAACATTTTCCACACTGGCCTGGACGGGCTCGGCCTTGAACTGCTGGGGCGTATCCCGGAATACCACCACGTTGAAGCGGTCTTCTGGCCGAAGCTGACTGAGCGCAGCACGAAGTCCCTTCGAAGTTACGTTCAGCTTATGCTGTGGAATGCTGCTGGATGCATCGACCACGAAGGTCACATCCTTGGGCAGCACGGGAATAGCCTCGCCTTGCTTGGGCACGATCTTCAGCTGGAAGTAGCCCTCCGCCTCTCCCGGACTTCTCCAGGTAGATAGCTCCATGTTTAAAAGGTCATCCATCGATGCGACATCCCGCACCGCCTCAAGAGACGCCATAGTCTCCCGGATCGCGCTGCTCCGCTCCCGGAGCGCCGGGGACAACTCAGGTAAGGGGGCGATGGATTCGAGGGCGCCTTCCGCTGGTGTGGCCCCATGGAGTTGTCCTTCCAACACACCCGGCTGGGTGTTCCCGAGAATCCCTGGCCCCTCCGCCAGCATGCTGGGTAATCCTGATGGCGGCAAGGTCGTCACATTTCCACCGCTCGGTGGGCCCGGCGCACGGAGTGCCGGCAAGGCATCGGCGGACGGCACCCGTTCCTCACTGGGGCGCACCAGTCGTCGGGGCACTTCCAAATCCCGTCGGGCAGCATCCCGCGTAATTTCCAATACTCGCGCGTCCATCCGAGACAAGGATTCTTCCAGGTCGAATTGGGGTGGTGCGACCGGGTCCCGGCCGATACGGGCCGCCAGGTGAGGCACTTCCGCTCCCCGCGCATCTCCCGATACCGGTGCCACCTGGGTCGTATCCGGTTTTAACAGATCACTGACGGAGCCGGGCCGGGCCCGGAAGGCCTGGCGGTTTCCCTGACTATCCCGCCCCACCATTTGAGCGGGTTCCCGCAGATTGATATTAAAACGGGCGGCAATACGTTCTGCCCTTACATGGGCCTGAATCATCGAAATATTCGGCGCGACGGCAAACAGCAGGGCGTAAAGCCCCAACGCGCACAAGACGCTCAAGGCGAATAGCAAGCGGCGGCTCACCATCAGGACACCCCGATGGCGGCCAGGGCTTCTTTTGCTTTCGCTGCGAAGGGGCTCTCGGGAAAATCTGCCACGAGCTCTTCATAGGCTTTCTTCGCCTGATCGCCCTGCTTCGCCTTGTCATAGCACTGGCCAGCGCGCCACAATGACTCGGGCGACATTTCTTCATGGAGAAAGAGAATGGCTACCCGCATGAAACTGCGCGCGGCCTTCCCGAATTCTTCCTGGCGCTCGTACAAGACGCCCAGTTGGAAGCGGGCTCGCGCCGCAATATCGCCGGAGTTGGAATTGGCCGCCGCCTCATACCACTTCACGGCCTCGTCGAATTTTTCCTGGGCCTCGTTCAGTTGACCGAGACGCCAGCGGGCGCGGGTCGCAAATTCAGACGCATCGGAAGACTCGGCCATCTCGGTGTATAAGGCAAGTGCCTTTTCGTGCTGCTCGGCCTTTTCGCTGCACTCGGCAATCTTGAATCGCACTTCCTCTGCATAGGGGTAGGCGGGCATCTGCTCCAGCAGGATTTCGAAGGTTCGGGCGGCTTTTTCCCATTGAGCCTGATCGTAAAACCATTGTCCCGTCCAGTTAAACACCTCTTCATTCAGCGTGTTCTCCTCGGATTCGGTCATGAGCCGATAAAACAGGGATGCGGCCTTTTCATAATCTTTGTGGGCGTAGCGCGCCAGGGCGAGTCCTCGCAGGGCCTGTCCGGCATAGGCTCCTTCCGGGGCCGCATCCAGGAGAGCCTGGTAAAGCTCCACGGCCTTCACCGGCTCTTCCGCCACCTTCAGCGTGTACTCCGCTACCCGAAACAGGGCTTCCTCCCGATAGGAAGTTGCCGGAAACTTTTCGATCAATGTGGTGAGCGTCTTCGCGCTTGCGCCATAGTCTTTCATGTTGTGATAGGTCAGAGCGAGGCGGTAGAGCACCTGCTCTTCCACCGCAGGATCGCCCGGATTCTCAAGTATTTTCGTGTAGCGCGCTACCGCATCCTCAAAGGCGCTCGCCGCGAAGCGCGCATCGCCCGCCCGCAAAATCGCTTGGGCCGTCAGGGCGTGATCGGGGTACTTCGTCACGAAGCGCTCGAAAGTTTGTGCTGCGGCATCCGTGAGGGCTAACTGCTCCAGGCACTCGCCCGACTTAAACAGAGCCTCCGCGCCAAATTCACTCTGGGGATAGCGCTCGGCCACCAACCGGAATTCCTGTTGGGCATCTTCAAAATTCCCCTGGGCCACAAAAATAGTGCCCAATAGAAATGCGCCTTCTCCCACCAGCGGGGAATCCTTGTGCTGTTGAAGAAACTGCGTCACAAAGGTCGTCGCCTGCTCAAGGTTGTTATTCAGATACTGAATCCACGCTATTTTGTAGAGCGCCCGGCCAGCAAACTCAGAGTCGGGATAGGTCTCTCGTAGCTGAATCAGCGCGTCCAGTGCCGCACCGTTCTTGCCCATTTGCTGGAGACAGTTGGCGCGAATGTATTCGAGCTCCACCAAACGCTTCGTCTCGGGATACTGCTTAAGGTGTGCGGAAATCGCCTTCTGCGCGTCGGCGCATTTCCCTTCGTGAAAAAGGGCCCAGATGAGGCCCATTCCGGCGGATTCCGCAAAGGGAGCACGGGGAAATTCATCGCGCAATTGCTCGTAAGCCCCCAGGGCCGCACTATACCAGCCGATACGGTCATAGGTCTGTGCGGCAAGATAGCGACTCTCCATTCGGAGGGCGTCATCGGCCTCGGAGCCCGCCACGGCCGAAAAACGCATGGCCGCCTCTTCCAGCTCCCCCACGGCCAGGTGGGCATGGGCAAGCTGGAAGCCTGCATCCGCGGCGAGCACATGGCTGGGCATTGCTTCGACGAGACGGGTAAAGGCCGCGATCGCGTCGGCGTGTTGACCTTTTTCAAAATAGGCCTTCGCAAGATAAAAGGTTGCCCGGCCGCGAACGGATTCCGGTTGTCCCCCATCCGCAAAGGGTGTCAGAAATGCAATGGCCTCGTCGTAGGACTTCCGATAAAAATAGACTTCCCCCTGGGTTTGACGCCCCTTCTCTTTCCAGGAACCATCACCGGGCACCGCCTGAAGCTGCTCCAGTGCTGACAGGGCCCGCTCGTAGTTCTGCGCGGCATAGGCGGCTTCACCGAGGTAATACAATACTTCCGGACCGGCCGCATCCGGACCCACCGCCGCCACATAGGCATCATATTCTTCCACCGCCTCCGCAAAAAAACCTCGCTGAAACAGTCCATTGGCAAAGTTCAGCTGCTTTTCCGTCACAGAGTCCGATGCCGCACCAGATGCGCCTAGTACGAAAACAATCCCGATTATGGCGTAATACCGCAACATGCTAGGGTGCCTCAGTGCCCGGTGCGACGCGGCTGGAAGCACCTGCCGTGTCCAGGGCAGCGAACGACACATTCTGTATATCGGCCTTGCGACAGCTGTCGAGGATTTGAATGGCCCGTCCCAGGTGGGCAGCCTGATCACCCCGGATAATTACGGCACCACCGGGAAACAGCTCTGCGACCCGGTCCAGTAGGGCCTGTAATTCTTCCATGCTCTGCTCGCGGTCATTAACTACGATGGTGCCATCGTCACGCAGATTGATAAAAATTTCGCCATGGTTGCGTTCAGACTGCACGGCGGAATCGGCGGTGGGCAGCGTAATATCCACCTCGCTCTCCAGCACACCATAGACCGAAGTGACCATGAAGAACACGAGGGTCAGAAAGACGATATCGATAAGGGGCGCCATGGGGATGGAATCGG